>JBDTSX010000310.1:0-6376 GCA_039930925.1 Acidobacteriota bacterium
GATGATTGCCCTTGCCGGACTGGTCGTAGATCAGGCTGATGACGCACAGCGTCCCGGCGCAGAACGTGTCTTGCGCGGCCGCGTCCGCGTATCCTCCGGCATCCGCAACCGGCGACGCGGTGGGCGGGACGACGCCGATGTCGAGGGTCTTGCCGTCAGATCCGCGTGTCACCTGATAGAGCGGGCCGGTGTAGGCCGTCGCGAGCGCGCGCGTGGTACTGTGCGCGGCGACACAGGGGGTGCCTGCGGCCCGGTAGATGTCGCACGGACCCGGCGGCCGGGACGGAGCGGCCACGCCCTGCGTAGCGCCGGAAAACGACGTACCGGCCAGCGCCAGCGCCGAGGCGAGGATCAGCGCGAGATCGACTCTTGTCCTCATCCGTCCCCTTCGTCCCCTGGTGCGACCGCGTGCATCCGCGAATGAAAGCGCTTACATTATGCGTTGCAAGGGAAACCATGAATCCTCGAGACCTGTGCGGCGCACTGCTGATCGTCGGCGGCCTCGGCGTGGCGGCGACTGCCGCCCGGCCGCCGCAGCCCGCGCCGGCCGGTCCTCATCTCCTGCATCCCATGTTCCAGGACCACGCGGTCCTGCAGCGCGACCGGCCGATCACACTGTATGGCGAGAGTGCGCCCGGTGCTGCCGTGACCGTGACGCTCGGGAGCGCCCGCGCGCAGGCGCGGGCCGGCGCGGACGGGCAGTGGAGCACGAGTCTACCGGCGTTGGCGGCGGGCGGCCCGTACACGCTGACGGCGAAGGCGGGCGCCGACACCGCGACGGCCAGCGACGTGCTGGTGGGCGACGTCTTCCTCTGCTCCGGCCAGTCCAACATGGCCTTCAGCCAGCGACAGGCAGACGGCGCGGCGGAAGACGCGCGCACGGCGACCGACGGACAGATCCGCCACTTCAATGTCCCGGCCGACGGGAGCCTGACGCCGCGTCAGACCTTCACCCGCAGTGTGCGCTGGGTCGTGGCCAGCCCCGAGACGGTTGGCAGTTTCTCAGCCGCCTGCTACTACTTCGCGCGTGAGTTGAAGCAGACCGTGTCCGTGCCGATCGGCATCGTCAATGCCTCGTATGGGGGCGCGCGCCTGCGCACGTTCATGAGCGAAGACGCGCTGCGAAAACTCGTGGTCGAGAAAGCGGCGCTCGACGTCCTGGATCTGTACCGCACGGATCAGCCGTCAGCCACTCGGCGCTGGGGCGCAATGTGGGAGTCCGAGTGGGACGCCGCACGAGGCCACGACGGCCGGCCCTGGACGCCTGCGTTCGACGACGCGTCGTGGAAGACCGCGCCGCCGGCGCTCGGCGCATGGGCTCTCTGGAACGGCACGAACCCGGATGGCTTCATCGGCCAGATGTGGATGCGTACGACCGTCACACTCACGGCCGCGCAGGCCGCGACGGCGAACGCGGTGCTGGATCTCGGTTCGGTGAACCAGGAAGATGAGACCTGGCTGAACGGCGCGTATCTCGGGGCCTCGTCCTTTGCCAGCCGGACGCGATATCCGATCCCGCCGGGCGTCCTGACGGCCGGTGTCAATCTGATCGCCATCAACGTCTACTGCGGCTGGCTTGACTGCGGGATCCGCGGCCCTGCCGAGAACCGCGCGATCCGCTTCGGCGACGGCACGAGCGGGTCGCTCTCGAATCCGTGGAAGTATCAGGAAGTGGCGAACGGCTGGATCGGGCCGCAGCTGCCGTGGGGATCCGTCCACGGCGCTACGCTGGATCACAACGGCATGATCCTGCCCGTCGGCGCCTACGGCTTCCGGGCCGCGGTCTGGTACCAGGGCGAGTCCGACGTGAACTACGCTGGCCGCTACACGGCCGCGCTCCTGGCGATGATGGCGGACTGGCGACGGCAGTTCGCCGCGCCCGACCTGCCGTTTCTTCTCGTCCAGTTGCCCGGTTACGGCGGCGTCCCGGCGCAGCCCATGGCGGCACCCTGGGCCGACCTGCGCGAAGCGCAACGGCAGGTGGCGCTCGCCGACGCGCACACGGCCGTCGCGGTGACGGTGGACATCGGCGACCCGGCCAATCTGCACCCGACGAACAAGCGCGAGGTCGGACGCCGGCTGGCGATTGCGGCGCGTCATCTGATTTACGGCGAGCCCATTGCGCCGTCGGGTCCGGTGGTCGCCCGCGTCACGCGGCGGGGGCCCGACGTGGTCGTCTCGATGCGCGACGTCACGGGCGCGCTGACGATTCGCGGCGGGGGTTCGAGCGGATTCGAGCTGTGCGGCGCGACCCAGGCCACCTGCCGCCGGGCCGACGCTCGCGTCGAGGGCTCGTCGATCGTGCTGTCGAACGCGGGCGAGGCCTCGCGCGTGCGCTACGCGTGGGGCGGCTCTCCGGAGTGCCCGCTGTCCGACGGCTCGGGCTTGCCCGCCGGGCCGTTCGAGCTGGCGATTCGATAGCAGAGCACGGCACGACCCGGCGCGGCCACGACAGGCCGCGCGAGCAAGCACGGCGAGCGAGCCAGACCTACAGCGCGGGCTGGCGGAGCGGCGAGCGGGTGAGGCTGCGGGGGAGTCCGAGAGGCGACGCCCCCCGGATCTGGAGATGCTACCGCACGGTGACGGCGAGCTGGAGGACGGTGTAGGACCGCGCCGGTACCTTGAACGCCATCCGGCTGGCCGGCCTGGGCGGGTCGAGCCGTTGCGGCACCACGCGGCCGGTCTGCTCGATGGTATTGAACGCTTTCAGGTCAGGCCCGGTGATCGTTTCGCAGGCGAGCACCCGCGACGGCGTGACGTCCTCCCACTCCAGCACGACCTCGCGCTCGGCGTCCAGGTCCCGATTCAGTATCAGCACGCACGCCTGACCGTCCGCCTCGTCCAGCGTCGCCACGACGTCGACGAACGGGACGTCTGCGTCGCGGGCGAAGTCGGCCTGCAGGCCGGCCGCTTGGATGGGATAGGTCTCCGACTCGACCCGGAGGTCGAGCACGCGGCCACGAGCGTAGCGCAGCGCCCAGGCATACGGATAGTAGGTGCTCTGGCGCAGCACGCCGTGCTCGTGGGTCACGAGCGGAGCGATCACGTTGACCAGCTGCGCGAGGCAGGCGACGTGGACCCGATCGGAATTGCGCAGCAGCGTGTTGAGGAGCCCGCCCACGAGCAGCGCGTCCTCGAGGTTGTAGACTTCTTCGAGCAGCTTCGGGGCGACGGCGCGGCGGCCGTCGGTCGCCTGACGGTCACGCGCCCGATACCAGACGTTCCACTCGTCGAACGACAGCCACAGCCGCTTGCTCGACTTCTGCAGCCCCTGCACGTAGTCGCACACCGCCACGATCTCGTGGATGTGGCGATCCATGTCCAGGTTCATCGCGAGGAAGCGCGCGCTACTGTTGCCCGACCACTCCTTGGTGTTGCCGTAGTAGGCGTGCAGCGAGATGCCGTCCACCTGGTCGTAGCACTCCTCGAGGACTTCGCGATCCCAGGTCAGATAGGTCGGCATGAAGGTGCCGCTCGACCCGCAGGCGATGAGCCGCAGATCCGGATCGATGACCCGCATCTGCTTGGCGGCGTCACGCGCCTTGCGGCCGTACTCGCGTGCCTGGAGCTGGCCGATCTGCCACGGCCCGTCCATCTCGTTGCCGAGACACCAGGAGCGGACGTTGTGCGGCCGATCGTAGCCGTGGGCGCGTCTCAACTGGCTCCAGCGCGTGCCGCGATCGAGGTTGCAGTACTCGACGTAGGCGACCGCCATCTCGACCGAGCCGGTGCCGAAGTTCATCCCCAGCAGCGGCTCCGCGCCCACCATGCCGCACCACTCGATGAACTCGTTGGTGCCGAATTGATTGGTTTCGCTCGAGTTCCAGGCCCGGTCGAGTACCGTCGGGCGCTGCGCCTTCGGCCCGACGCCGTTGAGCCAGTCGTAGCCGGAGACGAAATTCCCTCCGGGATACCGGACGATCGGCACGCCCAGTTCCTTGACCTCCCCGGCCACGTCGCTGCGAAATCCCCTGGCATCGGCGCCGCGCGAACCCGGCTGGTAGACGCCGGTGTAGATGGCGCGGCCCAGGTGCTCGAGAAACGAGCCGAGCACACGCCGGTCGAAGTCGGCGCGGCCGGGCATGCGCCGCAGGAACGCGCGCGCCGGGCCGCGCGCCGTCTGCGCGTAGCCGACCGGCAGCCACGGTGCGGCCGATGCGAGCGTACCAGCCGCGCCAATCCGAGACAGGAACGTCCGTCGAGTCAACATCCTCATACCCAGGTCACCACGCCCCTCGCACCCGCACGCCTCGGTCCGGCTACACCTTGGAAAAGGCCTTGAGATACTCCGCGGTGCGCTTGTACAGCTCGAGCACGCTGTAGTCGGGCGGCGTGAGCGGCTGTCCCTGCAGGGTGCTGGCACCGTAGGCGCCAACTTCCGCGACGATGTTGCGGATGCCGGCTGCCTTGACCAGCGTGAAGATGCGCGTCCAGTCGAGATCGCCTGCCCCGACCGGGACCGCCGCTTTGCCCGGCTTCAGATCCTTGACGTGCACGCCGTAGTAGCGTGTCTTGTACTTGTCCAGGTAGACGTACGGATCGCCGCCGCCGAACGCGCAGTTGCCGACGTCCAGCAGATACTGCACGAGCTTCGGATCGGTGGACTGCACCAGGAGGTCCCACGGCACATCCCCTTGCGGTGTCTTGACGAACTCGATTTCGTGATTGTGGTACCCGAGCTGAAGGCCGGCGGCCTTGGTCCGCTCGCCGAACTTGTTCAGCTCGTCCGCCATGCTCTTCCCGTCGTCCGTCGTCCGCAGCCGCGGCCGCGGCGAGCAGACAATCGTCTTCAGTCCAAGCGTGAGGGAGTCGGCGACGGTCTGATCGAACCGGTTGGCGAATGCCTGGTACGGCCAGAGCGCGTTGGTGAAGGTGAAACCATGCGAGAGGAACGACGCCTTCAGGTCGGCGGCGGAACGCTCGGTGAACGGCGGCACCTGGTTCAGATCGATGTAGGAGTAGCCATAGTCCTTCATCGCTTTCAGCGTGCCGTCCCAGTCCTTGCGCATGTCCGGGCCGATCTCCCAGGCCTGGAACCCGAACGGCAGCCCCAGCGGATTGGCTGCCGCCGTCGTCGGCCGCAGCGCGGCGGCCGCAGCCACCATCGCCAGGAATTCTCGTCTCTTCACGTGTGCCCCCTCGCAGGTGCCAGTCGCTCGAGCGGTGCAGCACCGGGAAATGTCATCCAGCAGTGTGGCGCCGCGCTGCCGGTCAACCGAGTTGACCGGGCGTGGCGATGTTGCGAACGGCGGCGTCGCCGAGCCGCTCGCGCAGCTGGGTCAGATAGAGGCTGCGCGGCGTGACGTGCCGGTCCAGTGATTCGATGTGCCCGTTCTCCTTGGTGGTGTCCTGGAGCGGAGTGTTGAACACGACCGAATTGACGCCGACGTGACCGAACGTGTAGTTCTGCGCGGTCGGCGGCTTCTGGACCAGGAAGTAGCCTTCACAGTTCCAGAACACGGTGTTGGCCCCCGCCCAGCCGATCGAGATGTTCTTCCAGAAGCGCGCCGTCAGCGGCGCCTGTACGTTGTCGTAGACGCCGCCGTTGGCCCAGTTCTCGTGCGGCTCGCTCGAGGAGTACGGGTTGGTCGCCTTGCAGTCGAGGAACACGTTGCTACTTCCGCTGGGGCGCCCCATCATAAAGGAGTGCCGGCCCTTGTCGGACACGCAGCGCTGCACGAGCGCGAGCTGCCCGCGCAGTGCGAACGTGAACCGCCGGCCGCCGCGGCGCTGGGAGATCGGTTCGCGCGACGCGCAGTCCTGCACGGTGATCCACTTGGAGCCGGCCAGCGTGCCGACCATGCTGGTCACGAAATGGAGCGCGGTCGCATTCCGTACCCAGCCGTTCTTCACGTTGTCGAAGGTCACGAAGTTGCCGTAGTGGTTCTCGTCGGCGTAGTACTCCTCCGCGACGTAGTTCTCGCGGTCCATGTTGCCGTAGGCGCTCGTCCGCACGCCGGGATCGAATTCCGAGATGGCCCGCAGGTTCTCGATCCCGACGTGTTCGACCCTGCCGGGGTCCTCGTATTTGATGACCTCGCCGCCACCCCATTGCTTTTCAATGGCGCAGGTGAGCGGCGCATCGACGGTGACCGTGTTGCCCTGCACGTCGACGACGACGCGATCCAGGTCGATGTTGAAGGGCTGCCAGCGGCCGCCCGGGGTGTCGGTGTTCATGCCCACCGCATCGATCCACGCCTGGTTGCCGATGCGGCGGACGATCACGGCGTCGCCAGGCTTGAAGCCGCGCGCCGACGCGACCTTGAAGCTGCGCCCCCCGACGGGGACGTACTCGTCGAGCACCGCCTGCTTTGTCTCGTCTCGCGGCACCGCGCCCGCGGCCCCGGCAATCCGGATGAGCGTCGCAGGGCCGCCG
>JBDTSX010000311.1:0-6375 GCA_039930925.1 Acidobacteriota bacterium
TCCGCACTGACTGACCGCGGCCCGGTGCGTCTCTGCAAGGGACGCGTGCCGACAATTGGCTTGCGAACCGCGAAGCGCCAACTGAAGCCGGGCGATACGTGCGGTCGAAACCGGTTCGACTTAGGCCGTTCACATCGAGCGTGCTTCCGGGGCTCAGCGCCGGAAGCGGACGTATCGATTCTCCAGCGATGCGTCGGCCGCGCTATAGGTGACGGCGTCCACTTGCGCGTTGGTGTTGTCGTTCAGAATCAGGTTGCCTCCCTGGTTGCCGAGCTGCGCGCCCTGACCGTCCAGTCCGACCAGCACAGACTCGCCCGGCCCGAGCGTGGCAGTGATCGGCGTCACCCGGCCGTTCTTGTCAACCAGGCGCCAGTTGGCGATCGTCTGCGGTGTCGTGAGCAGACTCGCCAGAACCACGATCTCGTGGGTCGGATCGTCGCCACTCGGATTGATCAGCGCGCGCTCGATGTAGATCGACGACGGCACCGGCGCCGGTTCGACTGGAGCGCCGCCGAGGATCTGGCTGATCGGAGTCGCCCCGGCCGCCGGGTTGCCGGCTGCGTCGGTGGGAATGCGCTGGGTCTGGAAGCCGAGGAAGAGCCCGAGAAATCGATCGGGGAAGGCGAGGATCAGGCCACCATCGTGAAAGACGCCATTGTCGCCCGCGTGCGTGCCGACATTGCCCTGGTTGAGGTGAATGTCATGAATGCCGTGGAGGCCGTCGGTGTTGCCGAACTCCGTATCGATCGGCATGTGCAGATTTCGATCGAACTTGGCGCCGAACGCGTAGAGCTCGCCTCCGGCGGCCTTGCATTGTTCCAGATACAGCGACAGCAGATCCTGCAGGTCGTCGGCGCTGGCATTTCCCGAGGGAGGAAGCGATCGGCCGAGCGCCCAGTCGAAGAGCGGCGCCTTGACGTAGTCGAGCGCGTTGCCGGCATTCGCCGCCACGGTGCTGAACCCTGATGGCTTGGCTGAAAGCCCCGCCAGCAGTGGATGACCGGCGAGCGGGTCGACCACCCAGAAGGCGACGTGCGAACCGCCGTCCGACTGCACGTTCACCGCCACCCGCCACGGCTGCCCGGTGTCGTCGATCGCTCGGATCTGCAGGTGCGGCGTGGAGGCGTTGTCTTCACGCTTGAACCGATCGGGGCGGGCTCGGAGCACGCCGTAGAGGATCGCCATCTCGAACTCCTTCGATGCCTCAGTCACCGAGGGCTGTTCAACCCGCGATGGCCGGCTGAAGCCGGGGCACTACTACTTGTCTTCAACGACGGTGCGGCGAAAGCCGTACACTGCCGACTGGCGCGGCGGAGTCAGGGACGCAGGAACAGAGTGGCGGTTCGCGGTGCCGTGAACCGTAACTCGTACTCGAGGCCAATCCACAGTGCCAGGTTGGTGTTGTCGGGCGGCACTCGGTGCCCCGCCGCAAGCTCAAAGACACAGGGCACGTGCCACGACCGCTCGAACAGCGTCGCGACGGCCCGCGGACCGATGTCCGAACAGTGGCCGACCACCACCCCGCGCACCTGGGCGGCGGCGCCTCGCTGCTTCAGACCCTCGATCATCCGATCGATCTTGCGTCCCTCCTCGCGCGTCTCCTCTACGAACAGCAAGGCGCCCTGGAGCGATGGTAAGAATGGGCTGCCATACAACGCACCGACCAGCGACAGATTTCCGCCGAGCAGGACGCCTCGAACCGGATTGACGGGGCGCGCTCCGACCAGCGTCATGTTCGCCTGGACCAGGTTGTTCGGGTACAGGTTCGCGGGCGTTCGCGTCAGGATGTCCACCAGGCGCCTTCGCGACAGCCCGTCGCCGGGGCAGCACAGCATCGGGCCGTGGATGCTCGCCCAGCCCAGAAAGGCTGTAGACCGCGAGCAGGACGGCGGTGAAGTCCGAGAAACCGACAATCCGCTTTGGCGGGAACAGCACATGCTCGGGCGGGATCCGCGGCCACCGTGGCGCAGCCCGGATGGCATGCTGGGCCGCAATCCAGGCCGCGAGCTCGTCGAGCAGATCCAGCCGAGTGAGCGCGGGGAGTTGCATCGGGCCGTCCGTACCTCGCCGCACAGACGCCGGCCACGGGCGCTTCTACCATCACTGCGTAGAATGGCCAGGGTTCCTTCGCCGGTGGCTCCTTCCTTCGCTTCCTGACGCTGATGGCTTCCCACGCCCCGGGCGCCGGATGCGTCGCCCCCGTCCGCAGCACCGCGACCAGCCGGCAGGCCGATCGCTTCTTTGCTGATTTGCTCGGCGAGAAGCGCATCCCGGCCCGCCGGTTCATTCCGGAGGCCACCGAGGAAGAGGAGGACGCGTGGACCGAGGCGGTGGCGGAGTTGCCGCCGCGCTACCGGAGGGCCTACGCGCTGGCCCAGCAGGCGGAGGCGGAGCTCGACGCGGAGACCGTGGACGCGCTGACGTTCGAATTGCTTGCCGTCGAGGACCACGCGGACCTCGAGGAGTTCCTCGGCAAGCTGGCGCGCTCGGTCTCGCGAGGCGTGACCAGGACGGTCTCCGACGTGAGCCGGAGCACGCTTGCGAAGACTGTCGGTAAGACCGTGTCGGACGTCAGCCGGACGAAGCTTGCCAGAACCGTGGGGAAGGCGGCCACGAGCGTCGGCAAGGGAGTCTCGTCGGTCGCCGGCGTCGTCGCACCAATCGCGGCGTCGGCGGCAAAGCTGGCGAGCCGCGCGACGCCATTGGGCGCCCTGGCCCGGTCGACCTTCGGCGCCGTCTCCGCGGCGCTGCGCGGTCAGAACATTCTGATGGGCGCACTCGACGGCCTCGCCGGGACGCCGCTGCTCGGGGCGCTGGTGAAGATCGGGGGCGGGCTGTTACGCGGCGAGAACCTGCTGGCCGCCGCGAAGATGGCGGCCAAGGCCGGCATCTCCGATGTGCGCGAGGCGGTCCGCTTCGCCGCCATGGTGGCGCCCTTCGTGCCCGGCATCGGCACGGGTGTGGGGGCCGCGCTTGGCGCCGCGGACGCGCTGGCCAATGGGCAGCCAATCACCCAGGCGCTGATCGCCGGCGCACGAGGCGCCATACCGGGCGGCGTGATCGCGCAGGCGGCGTTCGACACGGCCGCGCAACTGATTCAGGGCAAGCGCCTGGATCAGGCGCTGCTGACGGCGGCCCGCAACCAGCTCCCGCCGGGCCCCGCGCAGGCCGCCTTCGACACCGGTCTCGCGATCGCCCAGGGCAAGAAGCTGCAGGACGCCGCAGTGCAGGGCGCGGGCAGCCTGCTGCCGGCGTTTCCCTATTCCGCCGACGTCGTCACCTTCGCGCGGCGCGCCGCGGCGGGAGACAACCTTGGCGGCGCCGCGCTCTCGACCGCCGGCCACGCCGTGCTCCGCCGCGCGAAGGAGCAGGGCGTGGATCTCGTCGCCACCGTCCAGGGCCGCGCCGCGCCGGTTGCGGCGGCGGCGATCGCCGCCGTCCGCCCGAGTGTCCCGCGACCCACGGCAGCAGGGCCGGCTACTGTAGCGGCCAAAGCGGCCGCGCCGCAGACTCTCGACCAGGCGTTCGTTGCCGCCGACAAAGACGTCCGCCGCGGAGCCGCTCGCTTCTTCGCGACGCTCTCCGGTCCGAGCGCAGCGACGCCGATCAAGCCGACGCGCGCCGCGCTGGCGGTGCGCTGAGGCATGACGTCACGTCCTGGTTGCCTGACGCCCAGGTTGAGACGGCTGCCTTTTCGGTCCATGATGAGTGTTGATTGCGGCGTTGCGTCTACCGACGCCCGCACGCGGCGCGCCGGCTGACCCCCTGGTCGAGCCTGGCCGCACATCACTCGTCCGAGAAAACACCACTGACCTCGAGGAGACTGCTGTGAGCGACCCGACCGAAGATTTCGCCGCGATGTTCGAGGCTTCCATCCAGGCGAAGCGCTTCCAGCAGGGGCAGACGCTCGAAGGCGCGATCGTCGCGATCGGCCCGGACGTGGCATTCGTCAACGTGGGTGGGAAGGGAGAAGCGACGATCGAGCTCAGCGAGCTCACGGATGACGATGGCCACCTCGAGGTGGCGGTTGGCGATCGCATTCAAGCGATGGTGGTCTCGACCATGGGAGGCCTGACACTCTCTCGCCGGCTGGTGCGCGGTGCCGCGACCGAGCGGCAGCTCGAAGACGCGTTCCATGCCGGTCTTCCCGTCGAAGGCAAGGTGGAACGGGCGGTGAAAGGCGGCTACGAGGTGCGGGTCGCCCGTCAACGCGCGTTCTGTCCGTTTTCGCAGATCGATATTCGCCGGACCGAGCCGGCGGAACATGAGGGTCAGGTCTACGAATTCAAGATCATCGAGTACAAGGAAGGCGGCAAGAACCTGGTCGTTTCGCGGCGTGCCCTGCTCGAGGCCGAGCAGCGGGCGAGCGCGGCGGAGGTCCGTGAATCGATTGTCGCCGGCGCGGTGCTGACCGGGCACGTCGCCTCGGTGCTCGACTTCGGCGCGTTCATCGATCTCGGCGGCGGAGTGCAGGGATTGCTGCACGTCTCGGAAATGGGCTGGTCCCGTGTGTCCGACGCGTCGGATCTCCTCACACCCGGCGAGGCGATCACGGTCAAGGTGCTGCGCGTCGACGAGGACAAGAAGAAGATTTCGCTGGGGTTGAAACAGCTGACCGACGACCCGTGGTCGAGAGTTCAGGCCACCTACGAGGTCGGTCAGGTGCACCCGGGCCGCGTCACCCGGCTGGCGGAGTTCGGGGCGTTCATCGAGCTCGAGCCGGGCATCGAAGGACTGGCGCACGCCTCCACCTTCGCGCCGACGGGACGATCACAGGGATGGACCGCGTTGGTTCCGCCGGGCACCACCGGTGCGTTCGAGATCCTGAGCATCGATCCGGACAAGAAGCGGATGGGCGTAGCGCTTCTGCCGGAAGGATCGGCGCGGGCCGGCGGTGTGGGATCGGCGCTCCCGGCGATCACTCCGGGCGCCCGCCTGACCGGGAAGGTGGAGCGTCACGAGAAGTTCGGGGTCTTCGTCTTCCTCGGGCCCGGTCGCACCGGTCTGATCCCGCTCAGCGAGACCGGGCTCCCGACCGACGCCGATCTCCGGCGCGCCTTTCCGGTCGGTGCGGACGTGGAGGTCGTCGTGCTCGACATCGAGCCGTCTGGACGCCGCATTCGCCTCAGTGTCAAGGCGGTGCAGGCCGCGCACGAAGCCGCGGAAGTTCGCGAGTACACGGAACGCGAAGACGTGGCGCCGCCGGACCGGTTTGGGTCGCTCGCCGACAAGCTCAGGGGCGCACTCGAGCCGCGGAAGAGATGACCCCGCCCGCGTCGAGACGGCTGCAGCACCGCGCTAATAAATCTGCTGGGTCTTGGCGACGACCGTCTTCGGCGGCGTGACGCCGCCCGCGATCATCACTTCACGAACCGCCGCCTCGGTTTCCGGGGACGGTTTGAAATTGCCGAACCGGTAGCCGGCCGCAATGGCGAGCGGCGTCCATCCGAACTTGTCCGGCCGATTCCAGAGATCGATCTTCGCCCCTTTGGCGGTGAGGAACTTGACGACCTTCGGCAGGTTCTTGTAGGCAGCGGCGTGCATCGCGGTCTCGGCGTTGTTGTCGGCAGCGTTCACGTCGGCGCCGAGATCGAGCGCGACCTGCAGGGCTTCCAACACTTCATCCTCGGTACCGGCGTCCTCGCCGGGGGAGCGCGTGGCGAGTCCGGCGGCGGCCATCAGCGGCGTGCTGTTATCGGCATTCGGGAGCAGCGGATTCGCGCCCAGCGCGGCCAGCGTCTTCATCAGTTCGGCGTCAGCGGTCAGCGCGGCGAGCAGGTAAGGCGTCGCCCCGATCTCGTTCAAACGCGTGTTGTTCAAGTTCGTATGCTTGGTCATGCGCGCGTTCAGGTTCGCGCCATGGCTGGCGAGCCGCATGACGAGCTCGAGGCTGCTCATGGTCCCGGAACCCTCGGGCGGCGGATCGTTGTCGCCAACACCGGGTTTCCGTACGGCGGTGATCTCGTGGAGCACCGTGTACCCCGGCTGGTCGGCATTCGGATTGGCGCCCGCGTCGAGCAGGTACGACGCCAGCTCGAAGTGACCGTTCGTCACCGCCAGCAGCAGCGCGCTGGTCCCGGCGGGGGGCAGCCGGCCGCCATAGCCGCGCCTCCGGCCGCCGTCCATCGGAATCATGTCGTTCACGTCGGCGCCCGCCGCGAGCAGCACCCGCACCACCTCGAGGCGCCCTTCCCGGACCGCGAACAACAGCGGCGTGAAGCCGGAGGGCACTCGCGTCCGGAAGTCCGCGTCGTGCTCGATCAGGGTCCGGACGACGTCCGCGTGCCCCTCGGCGGCGGCCCACATCAGGGCGGTCTGTCCGCGGCGATCGTCTTTCAGGTCTACCTTCGCGCGGTGCGCCACGAGCGCCATCAC
>JBDTSX010000312.1:0-6365 GCA_039930925.1 Acidobacteriota bacterium
TTGATGATGCGCATCAGGAACGCCGGCCGGGCCGCGGGCCGCGGGCAGCCGGCGTCATCGCGCCCGGGCGGCCAGGCCGGCGTAGACCGGCAGGATCCGTTCGACCGCGATGCGTTCCCAGGTCAGGTGTGCCACCGACGGCGCCGCGGCGGCGGCGATGCGCGCGCGCAGCTCGCCGTCGGCCGCGAAACGCAACATCGCGGCCGCGAACCCCTCGGGGCCCGGCGCCGCCAGCAGCCCGTTCGACTCGTGCTGGATCTGCATCCGATGGCTCGACACGTCCGTGGCAATCACGGGAAGACCGGCGCCGAGATATTCCATCACCTTCATCGGCGGCAGGCCCTCGTGGTACTCGGTCGGCGCCAGGTACGAGACGCCGGCATCGGACGCAGCGAACAGCCTCGGCATCTCGGCATACGGGACGTAGCCGGGCAGCCACACCCGGTGCGAGATGCCGTGCGCCCGCGCCAGCTCCCGGAGCTCTTCGAGCTGCGGCCCCTTCCCGGGCATCAGCAGCCAGAGCCGATCGTTGCTCGAGATCGCCTGCGCAAACGCCCGAAGCGGCACGTCGGTCCCGCGCAGCGCGTCCAGCGTGCCGGCGAGAATGAAGACGATGTGATCGTCGGCGATCCCATGTTCCGTGCGGAACGTGCGCGGCAGGCCGGGCCGGAAGGCGCTCAGGTTCACGCCGGCCGGGACGACGTGAAACAGGCGCGAGCCGAGCAGCCGGCGCCCGAGCACCTCGTTGAGGGCAAAGCTCGCGTCGAAGGTCGCCCCCTGCCAGGCGCGCATGCGATTCTCGAGCGTGCGGATCGCCTCGATCCGCTGCGACACCGAACCGGTCTGGTATTCGATCACCCAGCGCGGCTTCGAGCCGCCGATGAGTGGCAGCACCCCCGTGCCAATCGTGCAGTAGACGTGCACGATGTCGAACTGCCGCGCGCGCACGAACCGGCCCGCCTCATAGAGGAACTTGAATTTCCGCAGCCAGCGCGCCGGGGACGCCCAATCCACCGTGAGTGGCTGCGGCAGCCGGTGCACGCGGACGCCGTGTTCGATCGCTTCGAGCGGTTCGTCCGGGCGGCCGACCGCGTAGGCGGAGACCTCGTGCCCGAGGGTGGCAAGCGCCCGCGCGTGCTCGTAGAAATAGGTGGCGCCCTGATCCGGAAAGCCGCTGAACGAGATCAGGCAGACACGCAGGCGGGCTGCGTCGGGCGGAGCGATGGGATTGTTCATTACGTGTGGGCGGTGCCAGCGGTCGAGGTCGCCCGATCGGTGCGCAGCGCCGCGGATTTCGACGCGCCCGAACGGGCGTGCCACCACTCGGCGCCCCAGGAGATCCCTCCGGCGACGAGAATCAGGAGCATCGGCCAATACAGGTTCCGGAAACGATACGTCGTCCACTCCTCCCCGTGCAGCCAGGTGAAGAGCGCCATGATCGCGGCGACGTAGGCGGCCGGGATGAGCACGGCGAGCTGACCACGCCGGACGCCGGCGAAAACGCCCGCGGCGGCAAGAGGGAGCAGCAGGCCCGACCACAACGCTTCCGGAAGCAGGAACAGGGAGGCGAACTGTCCGCCATCCGCGCGTGCACTCACCCGGCCGAAGAGGACGAAGCGCAGATTGCGGAGCAGCTCTCCAACATTCTCGGGGCGCGTGGCCAGCCGGGGCTCGCCGATGGTCAGGCCGCTGTATGGCACCGGCGCCCGGCCGTCGATGACGGACGCGACCCCGGGTCGACGCGAGCCGGGAGGAATCGTTGCGGCGCCAGACCCCGCCGGACCGCCCGATCCTCCCACAGCGCCGTTGGCGGCCGGGTCGGCGCCGGACAGCGGAGTGTCCAATACGCCGTTTGGCCCCACGGCGAGCCTCTGCTCACTTTCCGGCACCGCGACGTACTTCCGCACGGTTTCGTGCCGGATGCCGAGGCCGAGGAACGTTTCCGTGACGATCCACAGCCCCAGGCCGACCGCGACCGTGACGATGGCCGTGTTGACGATCCGGCGCTGCCAGAGAGGGGCCCCGATCAGGAGCGATCCGGCGATGACGATATAGCCCAGAATGGTGCCCCAGTAGTGCCGCAGTTCCGTCAGAATCCAGACTGATGCGACCAGCCCGAGCGCGCGGCGCCAGGTCGGCCGCTGAATCGTGAGCACGCCGGCGATGAGCACCAGCAGCGCGGCCGTGGCAATCCAGCGCTCACGCAGATCCGCCCAGGAAAACAGGATCAGCAGCGGGCTGGTGGCGCAGAGCGCAGCGGCCAGGCGCGCGGTCCAGGCCGATCCATACAGCAGCATCGCGAGCCAGAATGCCGTGGCGACGCCGATCGCGCCGACAATCGCGGTGGCCACCCGCATTTGTGTATAGCCGGGCCCGGCGACGGCAATCACGACCGCATTGATCGGCGCGAAGATCCCGACCGTGGAGCGCACGTACGACGTGTCCCCGGTGCGCCACGCGGTCAGCATCCGGCCCCCATCCCACTGATACGACACCTCGTCCGCCCCGGAATATTCGCGCCCGTGCATCCGCTGCACCCACCAGCCCGTCAGCACCGCGCCGGTGACGTTGACAAACAGCGCGAACACGATGATCCAGCCGAGGATACGGTCCGTCCGGAAGCTCAGGAACAGGAGGATGGCGGCGCAAATCGCGAGGCACGTGTAGTACAGCGCGGGGCTCGGGAGCATAACGATTAGCAGATCATTTCAGAAGCTGGAGGTCAGGCCGTCTCGTGTGACGAGAGACAAAACCACTCTGGCTTCTATCTGCCCGCTCCTGCCGTGACCGCCGGGAATCGTATCACACCCCTCAGGCGTGAACGAACGGGCCGCCGCTCAGCAGACTATCCATCAGCCCGTCGAAGTCGGCGGACCCGCCGGGCTGGAGCGCACCTGCTTCAGCTGGATCCAGCAGCGGATGCGTGTGCGGGCGCTGCTTCACGACCGGCACATCCTGAAGAAACCGGAATAGCAGCAAGTAGGCAAAGCGCCGCGCGAGCTCGTGCTGATGCTCCGTCAGGCGCGGCGCCGCGAACGCGGCGTCGAGCAGGGTGCCAAGGGCCGCGGGCTCGTCCAACTCCAGAGTAAAGCCCCGGCGCGCGTAGTAGACACGTGCCGCGACCAGCACCTGGCGGCCGAAGAGCGCCGCTTCCAGGCCGGCGGTGGACGTATAGACCATCACCACCGCAGCCGCGTCCATCAGCGCGTAGCTGCTCACCGGCGCGGCCGACGGCACGAGCGTCACGTTCGCCGGCAGCGCGAGCTCCCGCACCAGGTCCGAGAGCTTTTCGTTCGACTCCTGCGACGGGCGCAGATCTTCCGCAGGGTGGATCCGGATCACGAGCTGGCGGTCAGGACGCCCCCGGAACCACTCGACCGACTGGCGCAGCCAGTCGCCAATCGACGAAAACCCGATGTCGCGGCCGAAGACGGCGGTGTCCCAGACCAGGTTGGTGAAGAGCACGGCAGTCGGGATCGCCGGATCGAGCCCGATCCCGGCCAGGACGGCGCCGGCGGCCGGAGAATCGAAGCGCACGTAGAAGTCGCGCTGCATGTCGCCGCCGCGCCGCTTCCTGATCCAGTCGTCGAGCGTCGCCGACTCCTCGACCGTCAGCGGGCGGTCCGCGAGGCGCTGCCACGGCACATCCACATCGGCGAACCCCGCGTCGCTCAGCCAGTCGAACCCGAGCGAGTTCATCCGCCACCCGGCTTCGTACGTCGCGACGCGGCATCCGGGCGCCACGAAGCTGTTGAGGATCTGCTCGGCGAAGAACAGCCCGTTCAATTGAACCACCAGCTCCGGTCGAACCGCCTCGAGCAGCCGGGGCGCCATCCGCGCGATCTGCGCGCCGGCGATCAGGAAATCCCGGTAGACCCGCGCATCATCGGACGCGAGATCGGCGCGGCTCTTTCTCAGGAACCACAGCGTCGAGTTCCGCACCAGCACGCCAATCGGACGGCCGTCAAAGGTCCACGACTCGTAGTCCGGCGGGGACAGCCGCGCGACGGCCGCATCGATCTCGGTGCGATCTTCGGCGGTCAGGTAGGTGGCGAGCCAGCTGGTCTCGAGCCCCAGCCCGCTGTCCAGCGCTTCGGGATACAACCGGCACTCAGCGCAGGCGATACGGGGATCGGCATGCCGAAAATTCACCTCGCAGATCGGCATGCGGCCACCGCAGTTGAAGACGTGCACGCGCGCGCCGCGGAGCCTGAGACCCTCGGCAATCATCGCTTCCCACGCGACATGCGGAGGCCATCCGCCGCGCAGCGAAAAGATCAGCACACGCGGACCCGTCGCAGCGGGCGCCGGCAGCTGCCTGATCGCCGCAACCGCGGCCTCCCGCTGCTCGCGCTCGCGGCGGTCCCTCAGGCCCGCGATGGTCAGCCTGCTGCGCAGGTACCGCGCGGCGGTGACGCCAGTCGGCGGCACATATTCGCGAATCTTCATACGCTCATCGAGGCCATCGCCACTGTCTTTTGACAGGAGGATAGGAGATCAGGAGACATCAATTTTTCTAGAATGACGAAGGACGCCCGGGCAGTTCGCGGCGCTGTTCCATACCAGTCGGAGCCGTCGCCGCGCACGCAGGATCTGAGGTCCGCTGATGCCATTGACAACCACGAAAAAACTCCTGGCCTCCTGTTCGAGACAGGTGGCTGCCGCTGCTGCCCGGCGCACTCTACTCAGCGCGGCTCCCAGCAGATCAGCGTCGGATCGTGACGTACGCCGGGCGCGTAATACAGCCGGCGCACGTCGACGATGCGCACGCGCTGCTCGTGCTCGAGGGCGCGCAGCGTCGCGAGCAGGTTGTCCTGGTAGTCGTGGCTCCACGCGTAGAAGCGGTTGATCGCGTCCTTGGGATCCAGCAGGCTCCAGAGCTCCGGCGTGGGCTCGATGTGGATCACCCGGCGCGGCCGTGCGGCGATGATCCGCCGCAGCACGTCCGCGGTGTGATGCTTCAGCTGCTCGAAGGCGTAGTACGAGAAGACGGTCGCGTCCGTCAGTCTGCCCCACGCCGCATCGTCAGTCAGAAGGTCGAGACGCTGGAACTCGACCGTGGTGGCGAAGCCGAATCGATCGGCGATGAGGCGGCCGGCCTCGAGTGCGTTGGACGAAATGTCCAGGCCGGTGAGATGCGGCCACTGGCCGGTCTCGACCAGCGTGAACAGGTTGGCGCCGTAGCCGCATCCGATCTCGACGATCGGCACGCCTGGCGCCGCCGACCGGCCGATCTCCTGGCGGATCATCTGCAGCCGGTATTCGTAATAGTCGGCATCGGCAATCCGCACCAACCGGTTGTCGATCCGGGCCACCCGTTGCTGGTCGCTGCGCGGCACGATGAACTCGTGCAGCGTGTCGCACTGCTCCCAGCGGCGGCGGCGCAGCACGTCAGCCCAGTAGCCGCCGTCGTATTCAGCCGAGACGCGCTCCGGCGTCCGGCGCGTCAGCCGCGAGCGGATGGCGTATCGCGCGATGCTCGCCGCCTCGCGGCCAAGCGCCGCGGCGGTCGAGATCATGCCCAACTGCTCCGATTCAACCGCCGACACCGACATCAGTCCAGGGACCTCTCTACACGCTACGTCGTTGATCAGCCGCGGGGAAGGGCCTGTGACCCGGGTCCGGCTGAAGCGGGACACGACTGGAGCACCGCTGCCACAGCCGGACACGGGCGATCACGCCTCCCGTAACCGGCTACCGCCGATCACCCTCACGATTACCCGACGCGGCGCAGCTTTTTCATGATCGGGATCTCCGCATCGAGCACCCGCTTGATGCCGTCGCCCATGGACAGTTCGACCGCGCGAATGTCGCGGATCAGCCGGGAGAAGCCTTGTGGCTCGACCGACGCCGCCTGGTCACTCCCCCACATCGCCCGATCGAGCGTGATGTGGCGCTCGACCATGCAGGCGCCGAGGGCCACCGCGGCAACCGAGGGGGGCAGGCCGACTTCGTGCCCGGAGTATCCCACCGGCACGCCGTACCGCTGCGCCAGCACCGGCAGCACCCGCAGGTTCAGGTCCTTGATCTCCGATGGATAGGTGCTGGTCGTGTGCATGACCACGAGGTGGTCTTTCCCGAGCACGTCAACCGCGTGATCGACCTGTTCGATCGTGCTCATCCCGGTCGAGATGACAATCGGCCGGCCGGTCTTCCGGTGATGCTTCAGGAGGCGGTCGTCGGTCAGCGAAGCAGACGCGATCTTGTAGCAGGGGGGATCGAACGCTTCCATGAAGTCCACCGCGCCCTCGTCCCAGCACGAGGCGAACCAGGCAATCTTGCGCTCACGGCAGTAGGCGTCGATCGCCTGATAGGCCTCGCGCGTCAGCTCGAGTCCACGCTTCAGATCGCCGTTGCTCGTCCCG
>JBDTSX010000313.1:0-6333 GCA_039930925.1 Acidobacteriota bacterium
CCGCGCGGCGATCGTCGGTGGTGGCGGCCCCCCCGAGCTCGCGCAGCAGCGTGGCGGCGTGGCGGTCGGCGCTCGCGCGCAATACGCCGGCGCTGTCCCACTTCGCGACGACCGGCAATGCCGCCGCCGTCGTCGCCGGGTCGTCGAGCAGCTGCTGCAGCGCCCGGGTGGTCGCCGGATCGAGAGGGACCGCTCCCCCCTCCATGCCGGCGACGGCGCGCACGACGATGACTTTGACGGTTGACGCGGCAGGAGGGGCGCCGGCGGCCGCCACCAGCAGCCGCGCGGCGTGTGCCGGCAACGCAGTCGGCACGACCGCCGAGACAAACTCGGTCAGGGCGTGTGGCTTGGCGTAGGTCAGGGCATCGGCGACATACGCGGGCGCCTGGTCGGTGGCGGCAGCGACCAGCGCGGACCGCGTCCAGTTGTCGGTCGCGGCGGCAAAAGCGTCGAGCACCCCCTTGCGCGCCGTCGGGGTGGTCGCAACCCGCGCCTGCTCGTACAGCTCGAACGCCTTGCTGCCCATTGGCTTCTTGATCTGGGCGAGGCGCGGGTCCGAGGCGTGATTCTCCTGCGCCAGCCGCCACGCCGTCTTCTTGACGTGGGCGTTCGGGCTCGTCTCCATGACGCGGATCAACGAGGCCAGATCCCGCCGATCGAGCACCGGCACGTCGAGCTTCACCGCCTGCTTGTGCTGCACGCGCCAGATGCGGCCGAAGTAATGATCGCGATCCGGGCGGACCGCGGCGTTCGCCGGACCGTGGAGCGGCCCGCGCGTATCGTTGTGAATCGCGGCCTGGTTGTAGAAGTCGACGACATAGAGCGCGCCATCCGGGCCGACCCGCGTTTCGATCGGCCGGAACCAGAGATCCGTGCTGCGCATGAACTCGGTCTGCTCACGCCCGGGCTCTTTCGCGGTCGTGTAGCTCACACCGTCAGGCTTCACGAACTCCTGATGCACGATGTTCAGCGTCGGCTCCCCCGTGAAGTACGCGTACCGCCACGACGCGGGCCACGCGCCGCCGTCGTAGACGGCGCATCCCGCCGCGGCCGTGAACTGGCCGACGAGGTCGATCTGCACGTAGGCCTGCTCCGGCCAGGTCTGCAGCGGATACGTGCTCTGGCCGGTGATCATCCCCTTGTAGGAGGTCGTCCCGGGCAGCCGTCCCTTCGCGAGCACGCTTTCGGGAAGTACGGTGTGGAAGAAGACGGTGCCGCTGGTCGGCTGGGTCCAGAACACCTGGCCGTCCCACGTGATGTCGAGCCCCCAGGTGTTGCCGCCGCGGCTGCTGTACTGCTCGAAGGCGGTCCCGTCCGGCTTGAACCGGACGACGCCGCTGCCGTCGCGGCCGAAGTTCTTCGTGCCGTCCGGAGACGTCACCATGCCGACACTGTAGCCGTGCGTGGCGTAGATCCAGCCGTCGAGCCCCCAGCGCAGGTTGTTGATCACGGCGTGCGTGTCGGTGGTCCCGAGACCGGTATAGAGCTTGGTGCGTTTGTCCGCGATGTCGTCGCCGTTGGTGTCCTCGAGATACCAGATGTCCGGCGAGGTCGAGGCGATCACGCCGTTGCGATAGAACACGAACCCGGTGACCAGCTCCAGCTTGTCGGCAAAGACATGCTTGCGGTCCATCACACCGTCGCGGTTGGTATCGGTCAGGATCGAAATCGTGTCCTCCGGATCGCGATCCTGCTGACGCCGGAGAAAGCCGGTGTCTTTCCACGGTTCGGTGTTCGGCACTTTGCGGCCGTTGGGATACTCGGGTGTTTCCGAGACCCACAGCCGGCCGCGCTCGTCCCAGTCGATGTTCATCGCCTTTCGAATCAGCGGCTCGGCGGCCACCAGCGTCAGGTTGAAGTCCGGGTGGACCTCGATTTTCGCGGCCGCCTTGGCGGGTGCGGTCGGTCCGCCTTCCACGTAGCGGAGGCCGTCCCCCATTTCGTCCTTCGCGAGGAGCTCGTCGACGTTCGGCCGGTGACCGGCCCAGCTGATGCCGCGCAGCAGGATCGCCCGATAGTTCGGGCGATTGAAGTTCTCGTAGAGATGTCCGGGTATCGAGACGAAGGCGCGATACGGCGTGGACGCGCCGGCGAAGGTGTGCTCGTAGGTCCACATCTGCGGCTGCACGTCGTAGATACTCACCCGCTTGCCGCCGCCGGTGAGCTCGTCCGCGCGCTTCTGTGACGTGGCATTACGCCCGAGCGGCTTGGGCGTGTACGCGGCCGCCAGGATGCGGGCCTCCGGCGCGATATCCATGTCGTAATAGATCTCGTCGTCCATCCCCCAGTTCGACGCGTCCTTGGTGATCGCGCTGTCGCGGTCGGTGAAATAGAGCTGCATCGGCCCTTCGAGCCACTTGGTCGTGCCATTGCGCCAGGAGCCGCCCACGATGCCCTTGAACCAGTCGGGGTCGGTCGACACCGCGGCGGCGTGAATCACGACCAGGCCGCCGCCGCGCGCGAGAAAGGCGGCGAGGTTGGCGCGTTCCGCCGGGTCGGTGATGCTGCCGGCGTCCTGCGCATGGAGCACCAGCACGTCAGTCTGATCGAGCTCGGCTTTCGTGGGAAACGCGCTGGCGCCAGTCGCCTTTGCCCCACGCTGGTTGAGGAGCGGCACCCATTCCTTCAGGAACCGCGGATGATCGTGGGCCCCTGGCCCGTGCGTCTTCGGACCCGACCTGATGAAGACCCGCAGCGGGTCGGCCCAGGCGGGCGCGGCGCTGGCCAGCGTGGTGATGAGGAACGAGGCGAGGAGCAGGACAGTTCTCATAAGAACCTGACGATAAATTTTCATTGGTGCCGGCGATGACGGCTCCTGTGGCGCCCGGAAGGCGGGCCGAAGACCGTCGCCACCACGGACTATAGCGACGGCCGGGACCGTGGTCAAACTGCCGGCGCGCTGGTTGTTGAGTATAGTGAGCCACGCCCGATGCCGTCCGTCCTCCTCTTCGCCACGCTCGACACCAAGGGACGCGAGGCCGCCTACGTGCGCGGTCTCCTCACGTCGTGGGGCGTCCCGGTCACCCTGGTGGATGTCGGCGCGCTCGGAACCCCAGCGGTCGCGGCTGAGGTTTCCCGCGAGCGCATCTTCGAGCTGGCCGGGACGACGCTGGACGCGGTGCGGCACCACGCCGATCGTGGCGACGCCGTAACCCACGCGGCGGCTGGCGCGGCGCGGCTGGCGCGCGAATCGCACGCGCGCGGCGAGGTATCGGGCGTCCTCGGGCTGGGCGGATCGGCGGGCACGACGATCGCGACCGCGGCGATGCGCGCGCTGCCGCTCGGCGTGCCCAAGGTGATGCTGAGCACGCTCGCCTCCGGCACGGTCCGCCAGTTCGTCGGCGACAAGGACATCTTCATGCTCAACTCGGTGGTCGACATCCTCGGCCTCAACCGGGTGAGCCGCGAGGTCCTCTCGCAGGCCGCCCGCGCGATGGCCGGGCTGGTGGAACATCCCGGGCCGGAGGCGCAGGCGCACGACCAGCCGCTCGTCGCCGCGACCATGTTCGGCGTGACGACCGCCTGCGTCGAGCGCGCCCGGGACGCGCTGGAACGCGCCGGCTATGAAGTCCTCGTGTTCCACGCCACCGGCAGCGGCGGCCAGGCGATGGAGTCGCTGATTCGCGATGGAGTGATCGCGGGCGTGCTCGACCTGACGACGACGGAGCTCGCCGACGAGGAGGTCGGCGGTTTCCTCAGCGCAGGACCTGACCGACTCACTGCCGCGGGCATCGTTGGGATCCCGCAGGTGGTATCGACCGGCGCGACCGATATGGTCAATTTCTACGCGCCGGAATCGGTCCCGGCGCAGTTCACTGATCGCCTGTTCTACCACCACAACGGCGTCGTCACTCTGATGCGCACCACGCCGGACGAGAACGCCCGGATCGGGAGCAGCATCGCGCGGAAGCTCTCGACCGCGACCGGACCGGTTGCCGTGCTCCTTCCCAAGCGGGGGGTCTCGGCGATCGATCGGGAGGGGCAGCCGTTCGACGATCCGGTCGCGCGCGCGGCCCTTCACGACGCGATCCGGACTGGTGCCCCGGCACTCGATGTCGTGGAACTCGATCTGCACATCAACGATCCAGCATTCGCCGACGCGGCCGCACAGAAGCTGATCGAGTTAATGCAACGATGAGACGTTCCAACCGGTGCGAAATCCGGTAGCGTCCGGCTTCAGCCGGACGATTGCGGTCTCAATACCAGCTCCAAGGAGCTGCACGGTGTGCGTCAGTCATCAAGGAGGCAGTCGTGAGCGTCGATAATTCCCGGCAGGGAATCCTGAAGCGATTCCGGGAGCAGATAGCGAGGGGTGAACCGATCATCGGCGGCGGCGCCGGCACCGGGCTCTCGGCGGTGAGTGAGGAAGCCGGCGGCATCGATCTGCTGATCGTCTACAACTCCGGTCGCTACCGGATGGCGGGGCGCGGCAGCTCCGCCGGACTGCTCGCCTACGGCAACGCCAATCAGATCGTCAAGGAGATGGCGTACGAGGTGCTGCCGGTCGTGAAAAAGACGCCGGTGCTCGCCGGCGTCAACGGCACCGACCCCTTCATCATCCCCAGACTGTTCCTGCAGGAACTGCGAACGCTTGGCTTTGCCGGCATCCAGAACTTCCCGACAGTCGGTCTCTTCGACGGCGACATGCGCCAGGCATTCGAGGAGACCGGCATGAGCTATCAACTCGAAGTGGACATCATCCGGCTTGGCTCTGAGCTGGATCTACTGACCACTCCGTACGTCTTCACTCCCGCCGAGGCCGAACGCATGGCCGATGCCGGCGCCGACCTCATCGTCGCGCACATGGGCGTCACGACGGGCGGATCGATTGGGGCGCGGAGCTCGAAGACGCTGGACGATTGCGTCATCCGGATTCAGGCGATCTCGGATGCCGCGCGCGGCGTCAACCCTGACGTCCTGGTGATCTGCCACGGCGGCCCGATCTCGGAACCGCCCGACGCGGAGTACATCATCACGAAGTGCCGGGGCGTCGATGGATTTTACGGCGCCAGCTCGGTCGAGCGTCTTCCGGCGGAGCGGGCGATTGCGAACCAGATCAGGACGTTCAAGAGCATCCGCCTGCCCGCGAACGCCGGAAAGGCACCGGCCCGATGAGCACCATGAGCGACGCCGTCAAGGCGCTGCGCTTCGTCACATCCGCGAACGCCCGCGTCGAGTTCGCGCCGTGGGGCAAGCACTGGTGGCTCTCGCAACCGGGCCAGACCGCGTCCAAGCACCTGACGCTGGTGCGGGTCAGGATGCGTCCGGGCGCCGGTCATCAGTTCCACTATCATCCGGCGCGGGAAGAAATCATCTACGTGCTGGAGGGCGTGGCCGAGCAGTGGGTGGACCGCGAGAAACGGCGGCTCAAGGCGGGAGACATCGCGTTCATCCCCAAGAATGTGGTCCACGCGATTCACAACCCGTCGAGCAAGCCGATGACCTTCCTGGCGATCCTCTCGCCGGCGAACGCGAAAGGGCCCTTTCTGGTTGACGTTTATGACGACGAACCGTGGCGCAGCCTGCGCCAGCCGTTCACCTATCAGGCCGTCGATCCCCGTACCGGTCGGAAACCACGGACACCACGCGTGCGGCGCTGAGATGCCCGCCCCGGAGCCGCGGCGCGACCGGCCGGGTATCGTCAGGCGTCGAGACCCATGACCCCCATCCGCAACCTGCGCTGGTATATCGGCGGACTGCTGTTCCTGTCGACGGTCGTCAACTACATCGACCGCCAGACCTTGAGCGTGCTGGCGACGTACCTGCAGGTCGAGTACTCCTGGTCGAACACCGACTTCGGTCTGGTGCTGATTGCGTTCCGCGCCGCCTATGCGATCGGTCAGCCGATCGCGGGACGGGTGGTGGATCGTCTCGGCACGCGGCGAGGGCTGAGCCTCGCGGTCGTCTGGTATTCCGTCGCCGCGATGGCCACCTCGCTCGCCGGCGGGATCTGGAGCTTCGGCGCGTGGCGTTTCGCGCTGGGCCTTGGCGAAGCCGCGAACTGGCCCGGTGCGACCAAGGCGGTCGCGGAGTGGTTCCCGCGGCGTGAGAGCGGCTGGGCGGTCGCGCTCTTCGACAGCGGTTCGTCAATCGGCGGCGCGCTCGCGCCCTTCATCGTGCTGAGCCTGTATCACCGGTTCGGCACGTGGCGGCCCGCATTCCTGCTCACCGGGACGCTCGGGCTGCTCTGGCTGGCGCTCTTCCTGTGGCTGTATCGCCGGCCCGAGGATCATCCACGCCTCTCCTCGGAGGAACGGGCGGACATTCTCGCCAACCGGGGAGATACGTCCCGGACCGGAGAGAATGCGCAGCTGCCCTACCGGGTGCTGCTGC
>JBDTSX010000314.1:0-6327 GCA_039930925.1 Acidobacteriota bacterium
GAACTACCTCGCGTCTGATGAGGGCTTTCAGTTCGTGCGGACGCTCCAGTCGCGCGATCGCATCGTCCCGGTGGTCGGAAACCTGAGCGGTCCGGGGGCGCTCCCGGCGATTGGACGCCTCATCGCCGCGCGCGGCGAGGCGCTGACGGCGTTCTACGCCTCGAACGTCGAGTTCTACCTCGAACGCGAGGGCAGCTACGCGGCGTTCGCCAGGAACCTCACCGGCATTCCGCATACGCCGCAGGCGGTGATCATCCGATCCATCTTCGGCCGGGGCAGCGGCAGCGATTCGGTCCTCGAACCGGTGGACGAGCTGCTGACCGCGTTCAAGGCCCGCCCATTCTGATGGCCCTCCGGCCGGCGACGGCACGCTCCCCAGAAGACACTGACACTGGCGGCATCCGGACGGTGACTCGTCGCGGGGCTGCATTTCAAGGGCACGAAACGCGCCGATCGTCGGCCGCGTGATGCGGCGCGTCTTTGACGCGCGACGAGCGCGAAGCGTATGCTCGGAGGTGCCGAATCCGGCGCCCCACGGGCGCGGAGCGGGGGAACCACGTGCACGAGCGTCTCGCCCGGCAGGGGCATATCCGGTGATCCCGGAGGAGGACCTTCAACCTCCAGCCCGTCAGCTAACCCCGCAGGCGCCATTGGAGGTGAGATGCCCTCGTTAAGCGGTGTCCGGCGGATGCTTGCCGGACGTTCCGCCGCACTGACCGTTGCGGATGATGCTCCCGACGGTCACCACGTTTCGAGCCTTTCATACCTGACCCTCGGCGCGCTCGGCGTGGTCTACGGCGACATCGGGACCAGCCCGCTGTACGCGCTGCGCGAGTGCTTTCACGGCCTGCACGCCGTGGACCCGACCCGCGAGAACGTGCTCGGCGTGCTCTCGCTGATCTTCTGGTCGCTGACGCTCATCATCTCGATCAAGTACATCCTCTTCGTGATGCGCGCCGACAACAAAGGGGAGGGTGGGATCCTGGCGCTGCTGGCGCTCGTCGCGCAGTCGGCGCAGGCCAAGCGGCGGAGCCGCGCGACGCTCGTCGCCATGGGCCTGTTCGGCGCCGCGCTGCTCTATGGCGACGGCATGATTACGCCGGCGATCTCGGTGCTCGGCGCGGTGGAGGGGCTCGAGGTCGCCACCCACATCTTCGAGCCGTACATCGTCGCGCTCACGGTGGTCATCCTGTTCGGGCTCTTCCTGATCCAGTCGCGCGGCACCGAGCGGGTCGGGGCGTTGTTCGGGCCGGTGATGGTCGTCTGGTTCCTGACCATTGCGGCCCTCGGCGTCAGCTGGATCGGCGTCGAGCCGAGTGTCCTCAGCGCGTTCAATCCGATCCACGGATACACCTTCTTCCGCGCGACCGGGTGGCACGGGTTCGTGGTGCTCGGCGCCGTGTTCCTGGTCGTCACCGGCGGCGAGGCCCTTTACGCCGACATGGGGCATTTCGGCATCAAGCCGATCCGCATCGCCTGGTTCGCGATGGTCTTTCCGGCGCTGCTCCTGAACTATCTCGGTCAGGGCGCGATGATTCTGAACGACCCGTCCACGGCGGCGCAGCCGTTCTACCTGATGGCGCCGCGCTGGGCGCTCTATCCGCTCGTCGTGCTCGCGACGATGGCGGCGATCATCGCGTCGCAGGCGTTGATTTCCGGCGCATTTTCCCTGACCCGGCAGGCGATCCAGCTCGGATATTCGCCGCGGCTGGAGATCCTGTACACGTCGCGGGAGCATCAAGGGCAGATCTACATTCCGGAGGTCAACTGGGCGCTGATGGTGGCGACGATCGGCCTGGTCCTCGGCTTCCGCTCGTCGAGCGCGCTGGCGGCCGCCTACGGGATCGCGGTCACGTCCACGATGGTCATTACCACCATGCTGGCGTACCTGGTGGCTCGCGGATCGTGGGGTATGAAGCGGGTCGTGGCGGGATCGATGGCGGCATTTTTCCTGATCATCGAGCTGGCGTTCTTCGGCGCGAACCTGACCAAGATCCTGCATGGCGGCTGGTTCCCGCTGGTGATCGGCGCGGTCATCTACACCGCGTTCTCCACCTGGAAGCGCGGCCGCGCGCTGCTCGCCTCGCGGCTGCGCGAGCGCATGTATCCGTTCCCGCAGTTCCTCCAGGATATTGCCGCGTATCCGCCGCAGCGCGTTGCCGGCACCGCGATCTTCATGACCAGCAACCTGCAGGGCACGCCCGCCACGCTGCTGCACAACCTGCATCACAACAAGGTGCTGCACGAGCGCGTGATCCTGCTCACCGTCGTCACCGACGACATCCCGCACGTGGCGGTGAACGACCGCGCCGAGGTGTCGCCGCTCGGGCAAGGCTTTTTCCGGCTGACGCTCCGCTACGGATTCATGGAGGAGCCCGACGTCCCGGAGGCGCTGGTCGAAGCGTCGGAGCGAGGATTCCCCATCGCGCTGGACGACACGACGTTCTTTCTGGGTGTGGAGACGCTGCTGGCGACGCGGCGCGCCGGCTTGCCGCTCTGGCGGGAGAAGCTGTTCGTGCTGATCTCGCGCAATGCGGTCCGGGCTAACTCGTTCTTCAAAATCCCGCCGGAGCGCGTCGTGGAGCTCGGCATGCAGGTCGAACTCTAGTGCCCTGGACGCGTGCTGCGTCACATCATCCCGGGCGGGGCATCCCGCTCGTTGCTACGACGCGCGCACACCGCCGGACGACCCGTTCTGCAAACAGGTCTTGACCGCCTGAAGCAGTTGCTCCGGCGAAACTGGCTTGCGCATGACGCAGGGGACATCCACGGCCCCCGGATTGATGTCCGAGCCAGTCACGATGACGACGGGGATGTTTCGGGTGTGGGCGTTGGCCGCGATTTCCTGCAGCACGATGAGACCGCTGACGGTCGGAAGCAGCAGATCCAGGATGATGAGATCGGGTGCACGCTCTTCGATGCGGTGCAGCGCGTGCAGTCCGTCTTCCGCCTCGACGACGTCGAACCCGGCGAGCGCGAGCACCGTGCGGTACATCCGGCGCAGGGCAGGATCGTCCTCCACTACGAGCACCGTCTGCCGGGCGGCCATAAGGTCATGGTAGAGGACTTCGGGATGAATGCCACGCCCAACGCCGGCGCCTAGCTCAACCCTTCCCGCCGGCATCCTGTTCCAACCTCCTCGCGGCGGTCATCGAGTCAGGAGGCGACGCCGAGGAGGGCAGGGCGTACTGACAGCGCGCGTCCTCTCTTGGTGCATCGATCGCAACAAAATTCCAGATATGTGCTAGCATGTCCATATATGGAGTCGCACTCAGCGGGCAAACGCAGCGCCGTCGCGGAGGCGCCGCTCGTCAGACCGGAGCCCGAGGTGCGCCGCAGGCTGTCGGGGCCGGCGCTGCGCACGTTCTTCAACATCGCCGCCGCCTGGGCCCTGCCGGTGCACGATCAGCGCGCGCTGCTCGGCTGGCCGGCCACCTCGACCTTCCACAAATACAAGAGCGGTGCACACGGCACGCTCTCGTTCGATACCTTGACGCGCATCTCACTCGTGATCGGCATCTACACGTCCCTGCAACTGCTCTATCCCGAACCCGAGTTTGCCGACCACTGGATCCGGCTGCCCAACAGCCATGAGCTGTTCGGCGGCCGTCCCGCGCTTTCGCTGATGGTGGAAGGGGGCATCGACGGGTTGTATCGCGTGCGACGGTTGCTCGATGGCCGCCGCGGCGGATGGAATTGAGCGTCCCAGAGGCACTGGTGCGCTGGAAAGGCGCATCCCGGATGGTGCCGAGCCGCTACCCGGTCGTCGGCCTCCTCGACCGGGTCGCCGATCCGGCCGATCTGGACGCGCTCTTCGAGCTGGAGAGCTGGACCAACGACCGCATCAGCGCCGAGGTCGGCCTCCTGCACACGATCCCGCCGGGGGAGTGGGTCACCGGCCGGCCCATGGCCAGCGTCGTCATGGCCGCGTTCTGCCATCCACGCCAGGGCGGCAGCCGATTTTCGACCGACGCGCGGGGCGCCTGGTACGCCGCGCGATCGATCGACACGGCGCTGGCCGAGTGTATCTACCATCGCACGCTGGAGCTGGCGGACGTCGGCGGATTCGAGACCCGCGCGCAGCTGCGGGTCTACATCGCTGACTTCCACGCGCGGTTCCACGACATCCGTGGCGCACGGCGCTCCCACGCGGAGCTCTACGATCCGCTGTCGTATGCGGTGTCGCAGCGCTTCGGGCGGGAGGTGCTCGAGGGTGGCGGGAACGGGATCGTCTACGAGAGCGTGCGCCATCCGGTGGGCGAGTGCCTCGCGTGCTTCCGGCCGCCGCTTGTTAGCAACGTGCGCGCCGGGGGACACTACGAGCTCCGCTGGTCCGGACGGCCGGACCCGGAGGTGCGGAAGCTGTGAGAGGGTGAGATGGTGCGCATGTGGACGCGTGATGGACGAAGGAACCCATGAACGATCGGGGCCAGCCGCGGGATCGGAACAACCCGCCGCCTGCAGAGCGAGTTTCCGCGGAGTGGCGACCGGGATCGGTGCCCTTGTGGTGCTGGTGGATCCTTCTCGTCTGGGTGGTCAGTTTTCCGTGGACGGGACTGACCGCGCGGCCGCAATGGCACCGCGTTCACTGGATCCCGTTCGCCGATCCCGCCGATAAGACGCGCGACGTGCTCGCGAACATCGCCCTGCTGGTGCCTTTCGGCTATTCGTTTGCCGGACGCCGCGCCGGACTGTCCCGTGTGCTCGGTGCGCTCGCCGTGGCCGCCGCCGTCTCCTTCAGCGCCGAGACGATGCAGTTGTTCAGCTCGTCGCGGTATCCCTCCGCAACTGACGTGAGCTCGGCGATGGCCGGCGCGGCGATCGGCGCCGCCTGGCGCGCCTGGGACAAATAAGGGCCGCCGCGAAGCAACCCTCGCGGCGCCGCCATCGTCCAAGAAGCCGCACCAGACCCCGGTGAAGGTCGAGCGGTGCGAACCCGGAGTGCATTGAGCGGGGTGGAGGAAGCCGTGCGACAGGATCTCGTCTACGCGTTGCGCCACCTGCGGAAGAACCCCGGGTACGCGCTCATCACGGTGCTGACGCTGGCGCTGGGGATTGGCGCCAACACCGCCATCTTCAGCGTGGTCAACGGCGTGGTCCTCAAGCCGCTGGCCTATCCGAATCCCGCGCGCCTCATCTTCATCACCAGCCAGTTCCCCGCGCTCGGCTTCGATCAGTTCTGGGTCTCGGCGCCGGAGTTCGTCGAGTTCGGTGAGCGGAACCAGTCGTTCCAGAATGTCGGGGCCTATCGCGCCGGTGCGGTCAACCTGGGCACGCAGGATCAGCCGCGCCGGGTCAATTCGGCGGTCGTCACCTCGGAGCTGATGCCGGTGCTCGGGGTTCCGGCGCTACGGGGGCGGCAATTCGCTCGCGGCGATACGCTGCCCGGCGCCGAAGACGTCGGCATCCTTTCGACCGAACTCTGGCGCGCCGCGTTCGGCGGCGACGAGACCGTGGTCGGCCGGGTGATTCCTGTTGACGGCGTGCCGACGCGGATCGTCGGTATCATGCCGCCAGGCTTCGACGTCCACGATCAGAAAGTGCAGATGTGGCTCCCGCTGACCCTCGATCCGGCCAAGCCGGGGAACCGCGGCGGCCACTACCTGTATCTTGTCGGACGGTTGAAGGACGGCGTGACCGTCTCGCAGGCTCGTGCCGACATCGAGACGATGCTGGAACGTTGGGCCACAGTCAATCCAGGCACGCATGTGCCGGACCCGCAGCGGCATCGCCTCCGCCTCGATCCCCTTCAGGACGATCTCGTCGGCGGCATCCGGCGATCGCTCTGGGTCCTGCAGGGGGCCGTCGGGTTCGTGCTGCTCATCGCCTGCGCGAACCTCGCGAATCTGCTCCTCGCGCGGGCCGAGTCGCGCCAGCGGGAGTTCGCCATCCGCACCGCACTCGGCGCCGGCCGATGGCGGCTGCTCCGTCAGTTCCTGACCGAAGGGGTCGTGCTCGCCCTGATTGGCGGTGCGCTCGGCGCGGCGATCGGGATCGGCGGGCTGCTGGCGCTGCTGGCCGCGAATCCCGACAGCATCCCGCGCGCGGCGGAGATCGGGATCGATCCGGCGGTGCTCGGGTTCACGCTGCTGATCTCGGTGGCCACCGGCATCCTGTTCGGCATGGCGCCGCTGCTGCACCTGCGCGAGCGCGTGGTGACCATGTCGCTGAAAGAGTCGGGACAGCGCACGACCGCGGGATCGGCGCGGGCGCGGGTCCGCAGCGGGCTGGTGGTGGCGGTGGTGGCCCTGGCGGTGGTCCTGGTGATCGGCGCTGGTCTGCTGCTGCGCAGCTTCTGGAACCTCCAGGCCGTCGACGCCGGCTTCA
>JBDTSX010000315.1:0-6323 GCA_039930925.1 Acidobacteriota bacterium
CACCGCCGGTGGCGGCTGGACCGGCTGGCGGCGCCAGACGCCGGGCGGCTTGCCATCCTTCTATTTCGAGGGCACGCTCATCTGGCTTGACGCCGATGTGACGATTCGGACCTTGACCAACGGTCGCAAGACGCTCGACGACTTCTGCGCGCTGTTTCACGGGCAGAACGACAACGGTAAAGTGTGGGTGAAGGCTTACGACGCGGATGAGGTCTATCGCACGCTCAACACCGTGGCCGCCTACGACTGGAAGGCGTTCTTTGAAAAGCGATTGCAGTCCAAGAGCATCGACATCCCTCTTGGCGGTGTCGAAAACGGCGGCTTCAAGCTCGTGTACAACGAGAAACCCAACATCTTCACCGATCCCTGGGCACTGGACGGCGGTGTCAACGCGTACGGATCGCTCGGCATTCACGTCGGCGCCGACGGCACGGTGGACGATGGGTGGCAGGGACGGCCGGCATATGCCGCGGGTATCTCGAACGGCATGAAGATCGTCGCGGTCAACCGGCGACGGTTCTCTGCCGATGAACTCAAGCGCGCCATCGCGGGCTCGAAAGACGCGAAGACGCCGATGGAATTCATCGTGGACAATGCGAGTTATTTCAAGGTGGTCAGTGTGGACTATCACGGAGGGCTGCGCTATCCGCACCTCGAGCGTGTGGCCGGCAACAACGACGTGTTGACGACGATCACGGCGCGCCGTACTCAGTGAGCCCGCTTCGAGCCGAAGGACGACCTGCGGGGATGAAGAGGCCGGACCGCGCCAGGACTACGGCGCGATTGAGATCATCAGGCCGGCGCTCCGCCGGCCGATCAGCGGCGTCCCGTAGAAGTTGCGCCCGTGCCAGGTCACGGACCGGCCGATGATGATCCCTTCCGCCGCTCCGGCGGCAATGTCACTCGCGAAGTGCCGGTTGTCGTGCAGCCGCGAGATGGCCACGTAGGAGGCCACCGCATACGTCGGCACCGCCGCCTTCCATCCGAGGTGCTGTTGCAGCACGGTGGCGGCGGCGAAGGTCACCGCCGCGTGTCCGGAGGGAAACGAGAAACCAGCCGCTCGCGTACCGTCGTCGCGAAGGGGCCGATCCCGCCGGCCGATCGCCTTGATGCCCTGCGTAATGCCCTCCGAGAGCAGCGTGGCTTCAATCAGATCCGCGCCGAGGTGCGTGGCGCGCGGGTGGTCGCCCGCGCGGCCAACGACGTAGGTGATGAGGCTGGTGCCGAGCACGAACGGGAAGGATCCGACCACCTTGCCGGGCTTGAAGAACTTGTCCGAGAACGATCCTGACAGGTGCGCGTTCAGGTCATCGTCGATGGGGTGCACGGCCGCGGCCAACCCGGCCCCGGCCGCGACCCAATAGAGCGAGTTCTTGCGCGGGATGTGCTTGACGTCGTCGCCAAGGTTGACGAACAGGGCCTTGAAGAAGCCCCGTTCCGGTTCTTGCTTGGCGGCCTGTGGGGGCGGGGCTGGGCTCGCCTGCTGGGCCGCTGCGACGACCGGCGCCCCCAGCGTGGAAAGAACGAGCGCCATGGCGGCGATGCTCTGTGGACAACCGAGAAGCGACAAACGACGCATCAGACCTCCGCTCAAACGCCCATCATCGACACATCGACGAGCCGTGGCGAACCCGGGCGGATCCTAACTTTTGAAAGATGAACGCAGCATGACAGTCAGAAGGCTCGCTGGCCGGCGAGTCCGACATTGTTCCCGAAGCGACTACTTGACCATGCCGAGCTGATGCAGGAACGAGACGAGCTGTACCGGCCACTCCTGGTGCGATTGCCCGGCGCGCTCCGGCCGGATGCCGAACCCGTGCCCGACCTTCGCGTACATGTGCAGCTCGGCCTGCACGCCGACCTTCTTGAACCGGAGATACGCTTCCGCGAGGCCGGTGGAAATGTCAGGACGATCGTCGAATCCGGCGGCCATGAAGGCCGGCGGCGATTCCGGCACCGGCTGAATCAACTGGCTTTTGCCGGGATAGATCAGCACCTGGAAATCCGGTCGAGAACTGAAGCGTTCGATCGGGTCAGCCGCGGCCGGATTCCCCGGATCGTTTCGCAGGGCGGCGAGCTCCGCCAACTCACCGCCCGCGGAGAATCCCGACGCGCCGATCTTCGCCGGGTCCACACCCCACTCGGCGGCGCGGCTGCGCACCACGCGGATGGCGCGCTGCATGTCGGCGAGCCCCTCGACGTCGAACTTGTATCCCGAACTCTGCAGCCGGTTCTTGAGCACGAACGCGGCGATGCCCTTGTCGGCGAGCGCCTGCGCCGGATTGAAACCTTCGTGCATGATCCAGAGGCTGGTGTGTCCCCCGCCGGGCGCCACGATCATGCCGACGCCGGTGTTGATTTCCTTTCGCGGCAGAAACACGATGATCGACGGATTGTGGACGTTGAGGACCGTCTCGCCCTGAATCTGCTCGGGCTCGTCCTTGCGCGCCTCGGACCCGGGAGCGCCATTGGGCCAGAGGACGACCGTCGGCTTGCCCGCGGGGACAACGACCATCGCCGGAGTTGCGCCGGTGCGACCGCCGGCCTGGGCCCCTCCGCGCGCCGGAGTCGGCGGAGCGGCGGACAGTCCTCCCGGCGCTTGCTGCGCGGTCGTGCGCACTCCCCCACCGATGACCGCCGCCAACACGACCGCGATCGGGATCACTCTCCACTGTTTCATCGGTACCTCGCACGCGAAGAAAATGACGCGCTGCCGATTATCCGACGACGACGGGCGTTGTCACAACTCCTGGGATAGGCTATCGCAGCCGGCGATTGCACGCCCGAGGGATGGCCATGACCGACAGTGACGCACGGCGCCGCTGCGCCTGGGCGGGCGACGATCCGCTGATGCGCGCGTACCACGACGACGAATGGGGCGTCCCATTGCGCGATCCGCGCGCGCTCTGGGAGATGCTGATGCTCGAGGGGTTTCAGGCCGGCCTGGCCTGGATCATCGTGCGGGCCGACCATCGTCTACGCGTGGATGCAGGCGGTGGGGATCGCCAACGATCACGCCGCCGGCTGCTTCCGGAGCCAGGCGGCACGGCGCCGCGCGATTGACGAATGACGCGGCTGGCCCGCGCCATTCGTCACGGCGAGCGTTTCCTACTTCAAGTCTTTTGCGTAGATGTTCTTCCAGTACAGCTTGTGGCCGTGGTACTGGAGCTCGATATTCCCCTTGGCCGCAAGCCCCTTCGGGTAATCCCAGTAGTTCTCCATCTTCACGTTGTCCACGACGAGCTGGCCGTTCAGCCAGACGGTCGTCATGTCCTTGCGCTGGATGATGTGAAAGGTATTCCAGTGGTCGGCGGGATTGTCGGCCACGACCAGCGGATTCTTCGCGCCGACCTTGTTGTTGAAGAGCCCGCCCGAGCCGAGCGGGCTGGACCACATCTGGATTTGCGGGGCGTTTTTCAGGTAGACGCCGCTGTCCGCCCCCTCCTCGATGCACCAGTCCACGTACAGCTCGACGTCACCGTACTCTTTGACCGTCTGCAGATTCTGGCCCCCCTTTTCAACGTGCGGGCTCAGCTTGTCGGCCTGCACGCCGTCGAAGACGAGAATGCCGTCGACCACCGACCAGTGTTTCAGGTAGGCCTCGTTCGACTCTTTCTGCTTGGCTGCCTTCTCTGCCGACGCGAGCTTGTCCAGATCGGCCGGGTTGAGGCCTGCACCGAACTTGAGAGTGCCGATGTCGATGAGCGCCTGCCAGCCGGTCAGATCGGTGCCGTTGAAGATCGCCGTGAAGCCTTCCTGCGCGAGCGCGGCCGGTACTTTGTTGTCGGTCGCGGCGGCCTTGGAGGTGCAAGTCAGCGTCGGCGGCGGCGGGGTCTGCGGCCCCCGGCCGCGGCCACCGCGCCCGCCGGGCTCGGGGGCCGGCGCCTGGCCGGCGGCCGGAGCGGGTGCCTGTCCGGCTGGCGTGGGCGCAGGGGCCTGGCCGTGCGCCCGCACGATCGGCAGCGTGACAAGTACGGCGACGAATGTGGCAAGCGGAACAAGATGTCGATTCACGTCAAGTCTCCTCAAACGGGATTATTGCCGATACGGATTGAGTTCTCGCCAGCCCCAGGGAGTCACCCGGCCGGCGGTGGCGGTGCGGATAGACGTAACGAGCTCCGGGTCCACCGGGGCCCCCGTGTGACCCCATTCACGGCGCAGATACGTCAACACCGAAGCGATCTGCGCATCGTCGAGCGCGCCGAGGCCCGGCATCTCCCCGATGTAGTTGCGGCCGGATACGCCGATCGCGCCGCTCAGGCCGTACATGATGATCCGGACGGTCGCCTGTGGCGAGCCGAGGACCCAGTCGGAGTCGAGAAGCGGGGGCGCGAGGCCATCCTGCCCACGGCCATCCAGCTGGTGGCACGAAGCACAGACCGTCGTGAACACGGCCTTGCCGGCACTGAAGCGGGCCTGTTCCGCCGCGGTCAACGCCGGAGGCGCGACCGTGGCCGCGACGCCCGGCTTGCCGGGCCACAGCACCAGATCGCTCGTGGAGAGCGCTGGCGGCCTGGCCCGCTCGAGCACGGACCTGAGCTCGCCGTTCTTCAGGAGCGTGGCCCAGCCGTCCGGCTCTTTCGGAAACTGGATCGGCCGGCGCGCGGCGCCGGGTCCGGTGGCCGCCTCCACGATGCCCTCGACCAGCGCGGCAGTGCGCGCACCGGCCGCGGGGGGCTGCGCCGCAGCCAGCGCAATCAGGCGCTCGATCGCCGGGACCTGGCGCGAGCCGAACACGCCGCGCGCGAGGCCGGCGATGAGTCGGTTGGCTTCGGCGTCAGCGGCCGGCCACGCCGCGTCCGCCATTAGCCGCTCGATCAGCGGAAGCTCTCGATTCGCGAGGCCGCTATAGAACGCGTCGCGCAGAAACCTGTTGCCCGGCTGTGAACCCGGAGCTTCCGGCGCGCGTTCGGTGCGCGCAGCGGCCAAAGCCCGCCGCACGGCCTGGGCCAGCGCGACGTCCTGGGCCGGGTCGCGCGCCTCGCCAAAGGTCAGCACCGCCTGCAACTGGACGTCGGCTGACGGATCCCCCGTCAGCGTCAGAACCCGCGGCAGCAGTTCCGCGCGGCCGGCGGCGTCCTTGAACAACCGTTCGCTGACGCGCAGTGCGGCCACCCGCACGACTGGCTCCTGGTCTCCGAACGCCGCCACCACTGTCGCAAGGTCGAGCGCGCCGACCCCTTCGAGGGTCCACAGCGCTTGCACGCGGCCGAGCGGCTGCGAGCCGGCGGCCGCGAGGCGCCGGATCGCCGGCACGACCGCTGGTTCGTGCCGCTCGACGAGCTGTTGCTGCGCGGTCTCGCGCCACCACGCGTTGGCGTCGCCGAGATGCGCCACCCACTGCGCGCTCGTGAGCGGAGCGATCGCCGGGACGCGAGGCGCCGGTCTGTCGATCGGTACGATGCGGTAGATGCGGCCGTAGTCGTACGGCCCTTCGAGCTGGTGCGCCTTGATCTCCTCGCGCAGGTACGCGGAGATCAGGCTGTGGTGCTCGACGATGCCGCGATACATATCGACGACGTAGAGCGCGCCGTCCGGACCGGTGCCGAAGTTCACAGGGCGGAAACGCTCGTCCGTCGAGGCAATGAAATCCGCTCGATCGTACGGGTTCCGGCCGGCGAGCGTGCCGCTCGCCGCCGTGAGGACCTTGCGCTGGACAAGATTGCCGACCGGTTCCGCGATGAAGGCATTGCCGTAGAGGGCCGGCAGCAGGTCACCGCGATAGACCCACGGTCCGCACGCCGCCGTGAACTTGAAGAGCCTCCCGTCGCGCAGCTCTCGCGCCGGCTGCGCGCCGCTCGTGACGCCCGGGGTCTCGTGCGCGGGCCAGACCAGTTCGTCCGACGCGATGTTGACGTTGGTGCCCTCGAGGCGCGGATAGTCCGGGTTGCGCTGCAGGTAGCCGCCGAAGATCACATCGCCGTGGAGCGAATGGGTGTTGTCGTTGTAGTAGAAGCGGCCGTAGTCGTCCTGCGTGAGACCCCACTGGCCGCGGAAGATCGTCGGGCCGGTTTCGAACCCGCCGTCGCGGTAGCGGAACTTCTTCATGTACGCGGCGCTGTAGATCCAGTTGTCGTAGGCCCACAGCCCGCCGTTCGGAAAAAGCTCGGCGTTGGTCGAGAGCGGCAGCTTCGGATTGGGCTTCGCGCCGTAGTCGGTGGCAATCACCACCTTGACGTCGGCCTTGCCGTCGCCGTCCGTATCGCGCCAGAACGCCAGCTCCGGCGGCGCCCCCACGAGGACGCCGTCGCCAACCAGCATGATCGAGCGCGGCAGCACGATGTGGTCCAGAAACACCGAGGCGTCGTCGAAGCGTCCATCGC
>JBDTSX010000316.1:0-6309 GCA_039930925.1 Acidobacteriota bacterium
CGGAACAGCGTTTGGCTGAAGCCGGACGCTACCGGGACCATCCGGATTACCGGGGCGGCAGAGCGAACACGACGAATGCACCGCCGCTTGGTGCACCGCCGCCGATCTCTACCGCTGTCGGCGCAGCACCGCGACCCGCGCGGCCGCCTCCGGCCGGTGCCGCGGCACCGGCGCCTCCTGCGCGCGCACCCGCTGCAGCCGCTGGACCGCGCGGCCCTCCAGCTTTTCCTCCGAACGCGGCAATCACGATGTACTGCCGGCCGTTGATCTCATAGGTCGCCGGCGTGCCGTTGGCGGAGTTCACCATCGTGCTTTCCCACAGCAGCTTGCCGGTGTCCTTGTCGAAGGCGCGAATCTTCTTGTCGAAATTCGTCGCGCCGATGAATACCAGCCCGCCGGCGGTGACGATCGGTCCGCCGTAATTCTCCGTCCCTGTGTCCTTCACGCCGGCAGCCGCGAGCTCGGGGTACTCACCGAGGGGAATCTTCCACGCGTATTCGCCGGTGTTCAGGTTGATCGCATTCAGAGTGCCCCACGGTGGCGCGACCGCCGGATAGCCCTCGGGGTCGTACCACTTGTGGTAGCCGGTGAAGTTGTATTTCACCTCGGTCGGCGCCGGCGCGGCGCCGGCGATTCCCTCCTTGGCTTCGCCACTCAACACATACTGCACGAGGGCAGCGAGCACCGGCGGCGGCAGGGTCGCGAAGCCGGGCATGCGTCCGGCGCCGTTGCGGATCATCGTACTGACCTGTTCCGGCGTGCGCCGCGCGCGAATATCCATCAGCGAGGGAAAGTTGGCGGCGGCATTCCCTTCCATGTTCAGCCCATGGCACGAGGCGCATTGATTGACATAGACCTGCCGAGCACTGTTGCCCGCCGGCGCAGTCGCGCGCATGCTGGAGGTCCACGCGAGATCGTTCGCATTGACGTAGAGAACTCCCGTGGACGGATCGACCGCGCTGCCGCCCCACTCCGCGCCGCCGTCGAACCCCGGCATCACAACAGTTTCCTTTCCGAGCGAGAACGGAATGAACTGCCCTTCGCTCCGGAAGGTCCTGAATTGCTCCACCGCCCACTGATGAATCTCGGGCGTGCGCCGGCTGAGCATGTCTTCGGTCAACAGCTGGCGCGCAAATGGCGCCGGCTTCAGCGGGAAAGGCTGCGTGTCCGCGGTGACCTCCCCTTCGACCGTGCTCGGCGGCACCTTGCGATACTCGATCGGAAAGAGCGGTTTGCCGTTGGCTCTGTCGAAGAGGAACACGAACCCGTGCTTGGACGTTTGCGCGACCGCATCGACGAGGCGGCCATTGCTGCGGACGGTGACGAGCGTCGGCTGCGAGTCGAGATCGCGATCCCAGATGTCGTGCTTGACCGCCTGGAAGTGCCAGATCCGCTTGCCTGTCTCCGCGTCGAGAGCGAGCAGCGTGTTCGCATAGAGGTTGTCGCCCAGCCGGTTCGCTCCATAGAAGTCGGAGGCGGCGGATCCCGTGGGCACGTAGACGATGCCGCGTCGCGCGTCGACCGCCATGCCGGCCCAGTTGTTGGCGGAGCCGATGTAGGTCCAGGCATCCTTGGGCCAGGTCTCGTGGCCGGGCTCACCCGGTTGAGGAATGGTGTGGAATGCCCACTTCAGCTGTCCGGTCCGAACGTCGTAGGCACGGACGTCACCCGGCGAGGCGGGCAGCCCCTCGCTGGTGCGTCCGCCGACGATGAACGTGTCCTTGTAGATCGCCCCGGGGGAGGTGAGCGCCACCGATTGACGATCGGGATCCCGGCCAAGATCCTGGTGAAGGTCGATGCGCCCGTCCCGGCCGAACGGCGTGATCTGCTTGCCGGTCGCGGCATCGATCGCGTAGACGTAGCGGCCGAAGCCGGCGAGAATCCGCTGCTCCGTCCCATCGGTCCAGTAGGTGACGCCGCGGCAGCGAAAGCCCTCGCTGTGGGAATTCCACGCCCACTTCACCTCGCCGGTCGCGCCGTTCAGCGCGACCAGGTGCCCGCCGGGCGTCTCGCTGAAGATGACCCCATCGACGACGATCGGACTGACCTGCATACCGCTGCCGCGCCCGCTTGGTGGCAAATCGCGTGGATCGAACTGCCAGGCGACCTGCAACTGGCTGACGTTCCCACGATCAATCTGCTTGAGCGTCGAATAGCGTTTCCCCTCGCCGTCGCCGCCGTATGCGGGCCAATCGCGCGGCGAGTTCGCGGTGAGCTTGCCTGCAGCCGGCGCCTGGGCCAGCGCCAGGGCGGCCAGACTCGCGAAGCCCGCCGCAACGATCAGATAGATGTGCTTCATCTTGTTGGGCCTCTTGGGCTTTGGGCTTTGGGCTTTGGGCTTTGGGCTTTGGGCTTTAGGGCTACTTCTCCGGCGCCAGCATGTTGGCGTCGCGCACGAGGACCCACGTCTCGCTCATCTGGTGACTCACGTGCGCGCAGCGGCGTCGTGCGCGGTCGGATGCGAAGGCTGGTACACGCCGAGTGCGGCCCCGCTGGGCAGGCGGATGCTGGTCCTCAGGCCCCAGCGCTCCTGGACCACGGGCGCGCAGACGACCTGTTTCGCTTCAAGCCTGGCGATCACGGTGCGAACGTCGTCGCACATCATGAACAGATCGCCTCGAAGCAACGGGTCTTCACCATCTGGCGTGTTTCCCTTGTCGTCGGAAGGATGCAGCGCCATCTCTGAAGGCGGCAGCCGGAAGATCAGCCAGCCGTGACCTGCGTCAACGGCGGGGAACTCCAGCACGTCCTTGAAGAAGGCGCGGTCAGCGTCGGAATCCTTGCTATACAGGAGGACATGAGCTCCGGTGAACATGATGGGATCATCGCCAAGGCGGCGCGCCTGTCAAGTGCCGGAGAGTGCGCCGCCCCTGAAAGGGGCCGATCGAGAGAGAATAAACCTGTGACGCTACTAGAATTCACCCGGAGCATCGAGGCACCCGAGCCGCCCCCAGGCCTGTCTCCCGCGCTCGTCGCGCTGTGGCACGACGGGCGTGGCGACTGGGCGGCAGCGCATCAGGTCGCGCAGGATATCGAGGATGCGAGCGGTGCCTGGATCCACGCCTATCTGCACCGGAAGGAAGGAGACCTCTCCAATGCCGGGTACTGGTATCGGCGCGCGGGGCAGCCGGTCGCGAGCGAGAGCCTGACCGCTGAATGGGAGCGTATCGCGGCGGCCCTGCTCCCGACCCGCTGACACGGCCTGCGAGGGCCGGTCAGCCGATCAGGTCCTTCCAGTCGGCCGCTTTGACGATGCGGTATCGGTTACTGGCTGCCGCGCTGGGAACATCCTGGTCGAACACGAACGCGCATTCGTGCGTGTCGAAGTTCTCGAACCACTCATCCCAGGCGATCGGGCGAAACATCCCCTGCCCCGGAAAGTTGAAGCGGACACCTGCGCCGCCGTCATTGACGTCCACCGTCGCGGGACCGCTGGCGGTCGCCTCGCCGGTGGCCGGCTGGGCGTGCCGCTTGTCCGCCCACTGTTGGATCACCTCGTGATCCCGCGTCGAAACCACCTTCGCGCCCGATCCGGCGGGTGAATCCGCCCTGACACTCTCGATATGGTTCTGCTCGGGCAGCAACGGGCCCTCACTCATTGGTCATGCTCCTGTGGTGGCGCGCCAACTGGTTGATTGATTTTTGCTGCGCCGTCAGCGTCGACAGCAACACTGGTGCCTGCCGCGATGGCGGCGGAGCCGCGGGTCAGCCTCGTGCCGAGGTGTATCCGGTGAACCATTTTCAGGGCGCTGGAGGCATCGACTGATGACGGAACGGAAGAAGATGGACGCGAAGATCGACACCGACAAGAATATGACAACATTCTTGTCTGATTCGTCGGCGAGGCCAGTGTCCTGCGATCCTGCAATCGCGGCATTTCGACACAGGCCATTGATACACCGCGCTCCTTCCCCCGGAAGGGCTTCCGCCGTCCGCATCCCATGACCTGGCGCGCACCTCCGCCACGGGGGCGACGCCCGTGAGCGTCTAGACCATTCGAATCACCGGCGGGATCTTGCGGATGCCGTCGAACACAGCCCTCGCCGCGCGTTCGGCACCGCCGAGCTGGAGCTCGTCGTTCGGCAGCAGGCAGAATGCCGGTCTGTTCTTGAGCACCGACACATCGTCGTACTGGTAGGTCTCCCGCATCTCGCGACCCGAGACGAAATGGCCGGTGCCGGCCCGATAGCGAAGCTCGTTGCGGCGCTGCGCCGTCGCGAAGGGCACGTCGAGGTAAACCAGCACGTCAGCATCGACACCGTGCTCCTCGAGTATCCGGCAGGCCGTTCCGTAGTCCCGCCTGGCGAACTCCACGATGATGATGTCGGCCCGGTCCCGCTGCGCGTCGACCTGTTCCGCCAGGTTCACGAGCGCCTCGTCGTACAACCCGGGGTCGGTGATGAACCAGCCGCCATCGTCGGTCCTCACGGCGCGCGCGGCCACGCCAGGATCCTCGAACGTCTTCCGCACGAACGCCAGGTCGGAGACGTACGCGATCGTGTACGGCACGGACGCCCTCGCCAGCCCCTCCATCATCGCCTGGGCGATGGTCGTCTTGCCGCTGCCGGGGCGTCCCATCATGAAGACGATGATCGGCAGAGGATGCCGGAGCGCGATCACCGAGTCGGGGGTCGCATGGAGCTGCCGTGCGACGGCGGTGGCCCCAAGCTCATCGACGGCGGCCGGCAGCAGCTCCCTGAACAGCAGCCCGATCGAGCGCACGCCGAACGCCGTCCACCGCGTCTCGAACTCGCGACGGAGAATCGCCGTCAGGTAGGTGCTCCGAAACACCGTCCACGCGGTGCTGCGCTTGTAGACCGAGGCATCGTGCGACGCTTCGCGCCGCGCGATGATCGAACATTGCTGATCGACGCAGGCAAAGCTGATGTCCACGCCCGGCAAATCGGGATCGAATCGCACGTCCGCGCCGCACTGCAGGCTCAACTCGAGCGCGCCGGGCAGGCGATCGAACCCGGCGCTCTGCAGCACCCGGATCTCGACGCCGCGGCGGGTCGCCGCCGCGAGCGCGTGGTTGATCTCCGCCGCCTCCCGAAACGCATCGGATTGATGGACCTTGCTCGTGCAGATCTCGATCCTGACGCGAGCGCCGTCGATCAGTTCCCGGAACCGTTTGATGTACTCGAGCCGATGCGGCAGCTCCTCGGTCGAGGGCACGCCCGGGCCCGGCAGGCGCGCGCGTTCCAGCCAGTCGGAGAGATGGCGCCGCAGAAGATCGGCGAAGCTGACCGCATCCGCATAGGGCCACCACCAGTCGCCCGGCGGTGTCTGTTGTTTGAAACTGCGGATCTGGTTCCACCGCGCGTTCTCGGCCGCGGAGTGCGGGGCGAATGGACGCTCGGAAAAGTAGGCGAGCACCTGCGGCCGGTCCGGGCCGGGCCATTCACTCTGGTCCGCGCCGGTTGCCTCTGGCGGCGTCCGCCCGGCCGTCGCCGTCTCTGCGCCAAACCGGTTCCAGAAGAGCGCGACGACGCAGTCGCAGTCTTCGATGCGGAGGACCGTGCCGATCAGTGCCTGCGGGCCATCGACCTGGAGCGGCGTCATGGCGTCCGTGTCGCAGCGGACGGTTTGTAGATGGATGCCTCGGCCGTGCGCGACCGCCTCGTTCAGCTCGGAGACGATGACATCCACGGCATCGCCTTCAATAGCCTCGTTCCCGGGCGATGCGATGACGATCCGCAGTACATGCATTTTGGGGCAGGTCTCCAGAGACCCCGCCAGCCTTATCGCGCGCCGGCGGGCGGGAGCGGCGGAACGCGCCGGGCGGATCCCGAATCGTCATCGTCCGGCTGAAGCCGAGCGCCACAGCTCGAAGCCGGCCATGGACGATTCAGCCGGCGCTAACGCGGGTCCAGCTGTCGGCCGGCGTCGAGGCTGTCGAAGTTGAGAAGCGTGTTGAACACCATGAAGTAACTTCCAATCGTCTCTCCCCGATAGATCGGATTGGTCGCGAACAGCACGACATGCCCCTTCCCCACCGGGACGTCAACCACTGCCGGCCGCTGCGCGATGTCGGCACCGCCGTCGAGCAGGCCGGACACCAACAGTGTGTTCAGGGCGTCGAACCTGACCGCCACACGCGGGCGCAGCGGCGGAGGAATCACCGTCGCGGGGTTGCGCTTCAGCACTTCCGCCGTCGGCAGCGCGTATTCCCACGGCCGCGGTTGCGGCGGCACTGGCAGCGGCGGCAGGTTGGTGCCTTCGCTCGGTGGACGGCCCTGGACCACATCCGGATCATCCGGCGTGCCCCTTCCGGTTGCACGGCTGGCACCGGGGCCGCCGCCGCGTCCG
>JBDTSX010000317.1:0-6307 GCA_039930925.1 Acidobacteriota bacterium
AGCCTGCGTGCAGTCCACGGTTCAATAGCGCGTCGTCACCGACCAGCAGTGTCCATGGCTTCACCGCGCCACCTGCGGCCGGTCCTCGCGGAGCCTGGCGCGCGGACTCGAACGCGGCGAGGTTCGCGACCCGTCCGCCGCTGTCCTTGATGCCAACGATGAACTCTTCGTCGCGCAGGAGCGCCAGCACCGTCTCCGGCGCGAGGCCGTTGGTGAACGACGGCAGATCGTACAGGAGACAGGGCGCCCGCAATGCGCGGCTCGTCTCGGCACAGAAGGCCCGGAGATCGTCCTGCTCGTAGCGAAAGAACATCGGCATCGGGAGCAGCAGCGCGCGGCTGCCCGCGGCGACGGCCGCCTCGCCGAGCTCGTACACCCGGCGCATCGACGATGACCCGACTCCGACGAGCAGCGCCTGGCCTGCCGGGATCAAGGCCGCGGCACGGCGGATGACCGCCGTGCGTTCCGACGTCTCGAAGTGCGGATACTCACCGGTGGCGCCGCCAATACACAGGCCATCGACCCCTGCGCCGGTCAGAAAACCGACCAGCCGATCGAACGCCCGGCCGTCGAGCGTGCCGTCCTGGTGAATCGGCGTCGCCACCGCCGCGAACATCCCGCGTGTTGTATCCATGAATCTCCGCTGACTCGTCCACGTCTTGCGCGTTTGCAGTAAACCGCACCATCATTGGGCCCGTCAATGATCGCACGTGTGCTCCCAAGCCGCGCCCTGCAACCGACCCACGAGGACTGCTGATGATCACCATCCGTCGAATGGCGCGGGCTGCCGCCGGCGTCGCCACGATTGTCGCCGCGATCGCGGTTGGCGCTGCCGCTCCGGCGCGGGTTCAGTCGGAGCGTCCGTTTCTGACCTCGGAGATGCTCTTTCCGCTCGAGCACTGGCACAACCACGCCTCGATGGTGGTCGAGCTGCCGGGCGGGGAGCTGCTGGCCTGCTGGTTTCACGGCTCAGGAGAGCGCACCGCGGACGACGTGGCGGTACTGGGCGCGCGGCTGCCGAAGGGAGCGGCGCACTGGAGCGCGCCGTTCGTCATGGCGGACACGCCCGGCTACCCGGACACGAATGCGACGATGTTCGTCGATCCGCGCAAGCGCGTCTGGCTGATGTGGCCGACCATTCTGGCGAACGAGTGGCACACCGCGCTGATGAAATACAAGATCTCCTCCGACTACCGCGGCAGCGGTGCGCCGAAGTGGGAGGTCAGCGAGGTGCTGCACGTTACCCCCGGAGAGGAGTTTCCGCGGACGGTGAACGCCGAGGTCGATCGCATGCTCGCATCCGGTCAACCGACCGACCCGCGGCGGATCGCGTACGGCGAAAAGCTGAAGAAAGACGCCGCCGACAAGCTCACGCGACGCCTGGGTTGGATGACGCGGGCGCACCCGTATGTGCTCGACGGCACGCGGCTGATCGTGCCGCTCTATTCGGACGGTTTCAGCTTCTCGCTGATGGCGATCAGCGACGACTGGGGCGCGACCTGGAAGACCAGCACACCGCTCGTCGGAGCGGGCAACATCCAGCCATCGCTCGCGCGGAAAAAGGACGGCACGCTGGTCGCCTACATGCGTGACAACGGGCCGCCCCCGAAGCGGCTGATGGTCAGCCGGTCCAGCGATCGCGGCGAGACCTGGAGCCGGGTCGAGGACTCGGATCGCCCCAACCCCGGATCCGGCGCAGAAGTCCTGGTGCTGAAGAACGGCAACTGGGCACTGGTCTACAACGACCTGGACAACGGCCGCTACAGCCTGGCGGTGTCGCTGTCGGACGACGAAGGACAGTCGTGGCGCTGGACGCGGCATCTGGAGCGCGACGCCGACAGCACGGGCGATCCGCGGATGCGCGGCGAATACCACTACCCTTCGATCATTCAGGCAGCCGATGGCACATTGCACGCCACCTATAGCTTCTTCGCACCGCCCGCGTCGGTGACTCCCGATGCGCTGCAGCGCCTCCCCCGCAAGACCATCAAGCACGCGCACTTCAACGAGGCGTGGATCCGCGCCCAGGGCGCGCCACAGTAGCCCCCGGAAGGGCAAACCGCGCCCGCGGGGCAACGCTTTCCGCGTACCGTGCACAGATTCGGTACGTGTGGATCCACCGGGTCGCGGGACCAGCAGTGAATCGGCCGGGCGTCCGTGCGGCACCGGTCTTGAAGTGGGATCTCCCGACAGGACTCGAGACAACCGGGACTTCCATGTTCTACTTTTTTCGGCGCAAGGACGAGTACATCAGGTGCGAAATCCGTGGGGCCATGGACTCGCCGCACCACTATGAGCTGGTCGTGGTCGAACCATCCGGGGCCGAGCGCATCGAACGCTACTCGTCGTCCACCGACATCCACGACCGCTGGCTGCAGCTGCAGCGCGGCTTCGAATACGCGGGCTGGTCTGGATCCCCGAGCTGCGTTCAGCCGACGGTATCGTGTCCCGCTTCCGACGGACCGTGGGTCCGACCCGTCCCGTAGGCGTCCGGCTTTAGCCAGGCTCTAGCCGGACGTGCGGTGCCCGGCCTCAGCCGCACCTACTCACTGCTACGGTCTCTCCTCGAACACGGCGCGCTGCAACTTCAATTTCGCGCTGAGCGCACGCGTGTCGACGTCCTGCACGGGGATGCCGGCGTCGATCGCCATCTTTGCCGCGAGCCCTGCGGCGTGGCCGAGAATCATGTATTGCGGCTCCATCCGCAGCGTCGAATAGGCCACGTGCGTCGCGGAAAAACAGACCGGCACGAGCAGATTCGTCGCCTGGGTCCGCCGCGGCAGCAGCACACGATACGGGATCTGATAGGGCGTGACCCGCACCTGCATGTCCCCTTCGTTCTCGACCGCCGTGCCGTCCTCCGAGGGGCGGCGCTGCACGTTGTGCGAATCGCTGTTGTACGAGCCCATGCCGATCACGTCCGGCTTGGTCAGCTCGGTCTGGATGTCCTTCTGCGACATCACGTACTCCCCGATCATCCGCCGCGCTTCACGCACGTAGAGCTGATAGGGCCAGTGCCCGGCGTCGGCGAATTCGTCGGCGCAGAGCCCCCAGTCCTTGATCTCCGCCTGCAGGGCCGGCGGAATGCGGGAATCGGTGGCAAGGAAGTAGAGAAACCCCTGGATGTAAGCGACGTGTGCCTGACGAATCCGCGCCCGGGTGGCGTAGCTTCCATTCGGGTACTCGTAGCTGCCGCCGATGTAATCGGTTGAGAACGCGCCATTGTTGTTGGTGTCGGTCTTGTCGTTCTGCAGGAGATCGGCTTTCATCACGTCGTTGATCGCGAGCGGACGCTTCAGTTCCGCCTCGAACGCCGGCAGATAGCGCGCGAGCAGCTCGTAGCGGGCCGCGGCGTAGCCGACGGGCTTCGGCCAGGCAATCCGGTTCGCGGGCGTTCGGGTCATGCAGAGACGGAAATTGTAGGCCTGCACCCGCCGGTCGGCGGCCCCGACCGGCTCCTGCGATCGCGGCATGATTTCCGGAAGCGGGCGCCCCGAGGCGTCCGACGGTGACACGGCGGCCCGGAACTGGTGCAGCGGCGTATGATCCCGCACCCCAGCGAGCGACTCGTTGTACTCGGTCACTCCTTCGCGGCCCCACGTGTAGGAGACTCCAGCTTGCGCCATCAAGTCCCCCTCGTAGGTCGCATCCGCGAACACCTTGGCGCGGAATGCCGCGCCGTTCTCCATCAGGATCTCGCTGAGGCGCGCGCCGGTCTTGCGCACCCCGCCTTTCTCCCGAAGACGATGACCGAGATACACGTGGACGCCGGCGTCCTTGACCAGATCGTTGAACACCTCCTCTGCCACGTGCGGCTCGAAGTGCCATTCGATCGCCCGACCGTACTTCTTCCCCACCCGCTCGAAGAACTCGAGCGAGTAGCCGCCGATGACCTCTTTCTTCCCGTAGTCGGTCCAGCCGAGGCCGCCCGAGACCATTCCGCCGAGATGCCGTCCGGGCTCGAGGAGCGCGACGGTCAGGCCCGGCGGACACCGCGGATCTGCCTGCGCGCTGGGCGGCCGACGCAGAGGCCAAGGCGCCGGCCGCCAGTACCAGCGCCACCAGATACGCACTCTTCTGCCGCGAGATGCTCCACATGATGCGCATTGTAAGCCGCTCGGGGTGTGCAGCCCGGCTGCATTTGCTATAGTCCGCGCCAGCCATGTTCGGTCTGTTCTACCCCTACGGCATCGTCGTGCAGGCAGTGGCGATCCTGCATTTCGTCCGGCGGCGGCCGGATACCTTCTGGCTGTGGATCATCATCATGGGAGGCGGGCTCGGCGCGCTCGTCTACATCGCGGCGGAAGTCATCCCGGACCTCGGCTTGCTGCGCGGCGCGTTCCAGGTATTCCCCAGGCGAAAACGGATCAGGGCGCTGCAGGCCGCGATCTTCGACAATCCGTCCGTGGGCAACTACGAAGAGCTCGGCGAGCTGTATCTGGACGATGGCCGGTACGCGCCGGCCCGCGAATGTTTCGATCGGGTCATCGCCCGGTCGGACGCCATCGATCCGCTGTATCGCCGCGCCCTCTGCGAGTTGGCGCTCGGAGAGACCGCGGCCGCGGCAGCTGACCTCCAGCACGTCACCGAGCGCGAGCCCAAGTACGACTACCAGCGGGCCGCGGGTCTTCTGGCGCACACGCTCGGCAAGCTGGGACGGCGCGAGCAAGCCGCCGCGCTCTTCGCCGACGTGACCGAAATATCGACGCTCTCCGAGACGCAGTACAACTACGCCGCCTTTCTTGCCGCCGACGGGCGCCCGGCTGAGGCGCGCGAGTGGGCCCAGCGAGTCCTGCGCAAGAAGGTCACAATGCCCGCCTACCTGCGCCGCCGGGAACGCTCGTGGTTCCGCAAAGCCACGGTGCTCCTGGCTCGCCTGCGCGCCGTCAAGAAGGCTTAAGGCCTAAGGCTCAGGGCTGAGGGCTTAGGGCTGAAGGACGCTGAGGCTTGTAGGAGGGATACGGCAGCGTGTCCGGCAACACGCGCACGCCCGACGTGACCTTGATCGGATACTTCCCGCCGCTTGGAAACGTCAGCTCGATGAAAAACGCCGTCCAGCCCTTCGCTGGCGGTGCGACACGCGCCACCCAGGTGTTCGGACCTGACGGCTGGAGCGGAGTACTGGTGTAGGCGTCTCCGATCGCATCCTGGCGGAAGTTGCGCGCCGAGGGGTTGACCGCCTGCCACATCACCACGCTCGCCGGGCGCTCCTTCGCCACCACCTTGATCGAACCGTCTCGCTCGAACGTCGACGTGATCGCCGGCCGCGGGACGTCCGCCACGACCGCCGCGTAGAAGGCCTCCAGGCTCTCGAGCGCGTCCGTCTTTTCCAGTGAGTGCGACGCGTTCGGCACGTACCGCAGGTGTTTTTCGCCGCGGAGCTGGTCGAAATAGAACTGCGACGAGTCGGGCAGGAAGAACTGATCCCCCGACGCATTGAGCATGAACTTCGGCATCGTCAAGCGCTCCCGGTACTCGTACGGCTCCTCGATTTTCATCAGCGCGCGGAACTGCGGCGTGCCGAGCCAGTCCAAGATCCCGTGCTCGACGTAGTCGTTGACCGCGTCCGACCAGCTGCCGTAGGCACGGTAGTGATGATCGAAGGACGGCTCGATGTTGAGCATGTCGATGACCGCCGGAGCGATCGCAATGACGCGGCGGTCCACCGCCGCCGTGGTCCACGTCGTCCATCCACGCTTCGACGCGCCGGACACCACGAATCGTGTCGCCGGGCGTGCCCCGCCTGGCGCCGACGCCGTGAAGGCGGTCACTGCGTCCATGGCTCGGACGGCGCTCTTCGTCATCGGCAGCCTGGCCGGCCAGCGATCGTCCCCGGTGCGCAGGAACTTGTTCCAGGTATAGGCGATGAAGTCGTCCTCGGTGCGCGGCTTGCGCGACGGATCATCGATGAAGACCACCGGCTGATTCGGCACCAGGCGGAGCTCCGCGGTCACCGTGCCGGTTTCGCGCGCGGCTTCCACGAGCCACGCCGGTGGCCGCGCGGGCGGCCGCCCCGTATTGCTGCCGCCGCTGATGAAGAGCAGCGCCGCGTCGCTTGTCACCTGCGCCGGCCGGACGACGGTGATCCAGTGCGTCCAGAGCGGCCGCTCGACTTCACGCTCCGTCAGCCAGCGCTGCGAGGTCATCTCGAGCAGCGTCGCTGTCGCCCCCTCGGCCGGCAGTTGCCGGAGCACCTTCCAGGTGAAACTCGCATCAGGGGCCGCGACATACCGATCGAGCGCGGTCTGTGAGGCGCGGGCGTGACTCGCGCCGGCCGGCGCGGGCTGCTGCGGCGCCGCGATGATCG
>JBDTSX010000318.1:0-6298 GCA_039930925.1 Acidobacteriota bacterium
CCCGTCTTCCTCCTTGAAGCCGGACGCCACCCACGAGCCGGACGCCACGACGCCTGCGGGCTCCCGGCTAACCGCGTTCCATGTTGCTCCGTCTGACAGGGTGGAGATTCCCCGAATGACGCAACTTCTGTCCGACCTCCGCTACGGCGCACGGCTGCTGATCCGATCGAAAGTGACCACCGCGGCGGCGATCGTCTCGCTGGCGCTCGGTATCGGCGGCACCACCGCCATGTTCAGCGTGGTCGATGCCGTGCTGCTGAGGCCGCTGCCCTATGCCGATCCGGACCGGCTGGTGATGATCCAGGCTGCCTCGAAGTTCGGGCGCGGCGAGCTCTCTCCGGGCGACTTCGTCGACTACCGGAACGAGGCGCGGTCGTCTTTCGAGGGCATGGCCTCCCTGATGGCCTCGTCGATGATTCTGACCGGGGACGGCGATCCGGAGCAGGTCCGCGTGCACTCCGTGTCGGGCAATTTCTTCACCCTCCTTGGCGTGCGGCCGCTCGCCGGGCGCACGTTCCTTCCGAAAGACGATGAGCCCGGCGCCCCGGAGCAGGCGATGCTCAACGAGAGCCTGTGGAGGAAGCGCTACGGTGCCCGCGCCGACGTGATCGGCCAGCCGGTCACCATTGCGGACCGACGCGTCGAAGTGGTCGGGATCGTGCCGGGCGACTTCCGGTTCGACTCGCCGGCCGACCTCTGGCTGCTCGGCCGCGAAGGCGTGCCGCGCGGCGCGGCCGGCCTCAGTGATCTGCGAACCAACCGTGACATTCACGTGCTCACCGTGGTCGGACGCCTCCGTCCCGGCATTTCTCAGCCAATCGCCCAGGCCGAGATCGATGGGATCGCGAAACGGCTCGAGGCGACCTACCCGAAGTTCAACACCGGGGCGGGTGCGGCACTGGAGCCGCTGCAGTTGGCGCTCGTCGGCGACACGCGCGCGGTACTCCTCGTGCTCTTCGCCGCGGTCGTGCTGCTGCTGCTGATCGCGTCGGTCAACGTGGCGAACCTGCTGCTGGTGCGGCTGCAGGGCCGGACCATGGAGCTGGTGATGCGGTCGGCGCTGGGCGCGTCGCGCGCGCGGATCGCGCGGCAGGTGATCGTCGAGAGCCTGCTCCTCGCGGCGCTCGGCGGAACCCTCGGAGTCCTGCTGGCGGTGTGGGCGGTGCCGCTGCTGGCCAGGCTCGCGCCAACCGATCTGGCGCGTGTCAGCGAGGTGTCGCTCGACATGCGGCTCCTGCTGTTCGCGATGCTGGTAACGGGACTGACCGGCGTCGCGTTCGGCCTGTGGCCGGCGTGGCGCGCGGCGCGCGGATCGATCAGCGCGGTGATGAACGCGGCGGCCCGGGGCGGCGCGGCTCCCGACCGAAGGCGCGCGCAGCAGCTGCTCGTCGGCGCCGAGCTCGCGATCGCGTTGGTCCTGCTGGTCGGCGCCGGGCTGCTCATGACCAGCTTCAACAGACTGATGCGCGTGGACACCGGGTTCGATCCGAGCCACATCGTCGCGGCGGAGGTCGCGCTGCCAGGTTCGCGATACTCGAACGATCCGCTGCGCAAGGCGCGATTCCATGAGGCCGTGCTCGAACGGCTGCGCGCCGAGCCCGGAATCGATGCCGCCGCGATGGCCCTTCGCCCGCCGATTGCGCAGGCGATCAACCGGGGCGTGCGGATCGACGGCCAGCCGGAGCCGCGGCCCGGCGATTTGCATTCGATGTCCTTCATCCCGGTGAGCGAGCAGTACTTTTCCCTGCTCGGCATCCCCCTGCGCCGCGGACGGTCGTTCACCGCGGCGGATCGTGACAACGCGCCGCGGGTCGCGGTCGTCAGCGAGGCGTTCGCGCGCCGCTATTTTGCGGGGCAGGATCCGATCGGCCGCCGCATCGGTTTCGGCAACCGCGCCGACCCGAACTATTGGCGGACGATTGTCGGCCTGGCTGCCGACACCCGGGAGCGCCCCGCCAGCCCGCCGGTACCGACCGCCTACATTCCGTACCGGCAAGACGTCGAGCCCTGGAATTTCGGATCCTACGTCGTCAAATCGTCCCTGCCGGCGACGACCGTCGGCGAGGCGGTACGACGGGCGGTCCTCGGCGCCGACCCGGATCAGCCGATCTCGCGTGTCCGGACACTCGAGGAAGCGATGGCGACGGCGATTGCCGTTCAGCGGTTCACGACCTTGCTGGCGATGCTGTTTGCCGGCCTGGCGCTGCTGCTTGCCGGCGTCGGAACCTTTGGTGTGATGAGCCACGTCGTGTCGACGCGGACGCGCGAGATTGGCGTGCGGTTGGCTCTCGGCGCGCAGCGCCGCGACATCCTCCGGCTCGTCGTCGGACAGGCGGCACGAGTGGCGGTCGCCGCGTCGCTCGCGGGACTCGCCGCCGCCGCGCTGGCGGGCTCGTCGCTCCGTGCCCTGCTGTTCGAGGTCGCTCCCGGCGACCCACGCACGCTCGGCGCGGCCGTAGCCGTGCTGGTCTGCACGGCGCTCGCGGCGAGCTACCTGCCGGTCCGCCGCATGCTCGCGCAGAACCCGCTCCGATCGCTGCGCAACGAGTAGGGCGTTCGCCCGAGAAACGGACGGGGACACTCAACCTTGAGTGTCCCGATTGAGTGTCCCGATTGACTGTCCCCGTCCGATTGCGACGCGACGATTTACCCGATCTTGCGTTCAGCACAGGAGAGACAGAGAATCGGCCTGGGAACCGTGCTGCTCGAAGTGATCGTTCAGTCCGTCGCCGATGCTGTCGCCGCCGAAGCGGGTGGCGCCGGCCGGTTGGAAGTCGTCCGTGAAATCGAGCGCGGCGGACTGACGCCCTCCGTCGATCTCGTGCACGCGATCAGGAGGGCGACCGCTCTGCCGCTGCGCGTGATGGTCCGCGAGAATGACGGCTTCGAGGTGGGTCCCGGAGAGCTGCCCACCCTCCGTGACGCCGCCCGCCGCTTCGAGGACGCCGGCGTCGACGGCATCGTGATCGGCTTCGCACGAGCGGGAGCGCTGGTGCTCGATGACCTGGCTCGAGTGCTCGCCGCCGCGCCGGGGGTTCGCGCGACCTTCCACCGCGCGTTCGACTCGCTCAGTGACCCGCTCGCCGCCATCGACGCGCTCCTCTCCATTGATCAAGTCGATCGGATCCTGACCAGCGGCGGCGACGGCACGGCCGCACAGCGCGTCGAGCGGCTGCGCGACTACGCCGTCCGCCCCGGAACCACGGATCCGTCGCCGCAGCGCACCGGATCCGTCTCATCCCCCTCTCGACTCACCATCATCGCCGGCGGCGGCGTGACGGAGGAGATGGTGTCGCTGCTCGCGTGCGCGGGAGCGATCCGGGAAGTGCATGTGGGCCGCGCCGCGCGGGAAGAGGAGGATCCCTCCGCCGCGGTGTCCGCCGTCCGTGTCCGGCGGCTCTGCGCTCTGATCTCTCAGTCGAGCTGATTTCGGTACCGCAAAGCATCGGACCGGAGGGTGACACTTTCGGATCACACTGCGATCGTGCTTCGACCTTTGCGGATGACGGGGAGTGTTCGGTTACTTGTCCGAGGTGTACGGCTGGTTCGTCATCGGATCCATCGGCACCGTCTTGTTGGCTTCCCAGGCTTCCAGGTTGGGGACGACGAGCATCACGCCGTACATCCGGAGATAGTGCCCGGGAAACGAGCAGAGATAGGAGTATTCGCCCGGAGCGGACGGCGCCGTGAAGTTCAGCCGCTCGGTCTCACCACTGTTGACCAGCCGGGTCGATTGCAGCACCAGGGGACTGTCCGGAACGTAGGCCTTGACGTCCGGATCGGTGGGTAGCGGCACCATCGCGGCCGCCGTGCCGATCTCGCGCAGCGAGCCTGGAGCACCGAGAAGAAAATTGTGCGGCATCGTGTCGGGATTGGTGAGCACCACCTGCACCGGCTTGCCGGCCTCGACGACGAACCATTTCACGTCGAAGAGCATCTGCTCCGGTACCGTGGTGACCTTGATCACCCGGATTCCCATCGCCCGCAGGTCGCGGAGAATCCCCTTGCCTGATTCACCCGGCAGTGCAGCCGTCAGCCGCTCGCCGAAGGGGACGATGTCGGCGAACGCCGGCTCGGTCCGCAGATCCGGCGGCGTCTCTTTGACCAGCGCGACGATCGCGCGTGCGAGCGGCTCGATCTTGTCCTTCTGCCAGGCCGTGTCGGGGATCAGCTGGAGCGCGCGAATGGCCGCGGCGCGTGCGCGGGCGTCGGATCCCTGCAGGACCTCGCGGCCGAGCAGATCGAAGGTCGCGGCGTCGCGCCGGGTCGAACCCAGAGCGGTCAGCGCCTCGACGCGCGTCGCCGGATCGGGCGTCGCGCCGAGGAGCGCCGCGATGGGTGTAAAGAGCTTCGCGCGAAGCGCCGACGCCTGGGCGCCGAGCGAGGGCACGCTGTGCAGGAGCTCCGGCAGGTGTCCCTGCGTGGTCGCCGCCTGCCATGCCGGATCCGGATCGCCGTCAGCGATCAGCATGCCGCCGTACGCTGCGCGCAGCACCCACGGCTGGGTCGACTCCCCGGCGGCCTGGACGAGCACGTTTCGCTGCGCCCGCAGCGCGTCGCCAGGCTGGCCGAAGAGGACGGCCAGCAGCTGTCCGCCGGTTGCCTCGTCTTCCGCCGGCACCCGGCCCAGGGCGTCGATCAGCACGCGGGTAACGCTGGCGTTATCGGTCTTCGTGAGCGCCGCAAGAGCCTCGTCGCGAATCGGGCGCGGCAGGCCCTTGCGAGTCAGCAGCGCGACGTAGACCAGCCGGTACTTTGCGTCCTCGGGCTTCCGCTCGACCGCCAGGAGCTCGTCATTGGAGAGACGGCTCAGCTGATACTCGATCGCGCGCGGCGACTGATCGAGAAGGATGCGCGGTGGGCCTTGTGCGTCCGGGACTCGGGCTCCGGGATCCGCGGCACGAAATACCTCCGCGGCGAGCGTTCGCTCTCGAGGCTGGGCGGGCAGGGGCGATGCGAACACCGCCCCCACGACTGCGCTAAAGAGAAGGCTGTTCATCACTGCATGAAGGGCTTCAGGGTCTTCATCGTCTGATCGAGCGTGTATTCCAGGAACCGATCCTGCGGATGGTTCAGGGACTCGAGCGCGATCGCGGCGGCGTCCGGCGTGCGGAAGAAGCTGGCGGCCCTGACCGCCTCGAGCCGCACGGCGGGATGCTCATCGTTGGCCTGCACCTTCAGCAGCGCAAGCGGATTCTGGACCCGGTCGCGCCAGTAGCACAGCACGCGGGTCGCGGCGGCGCGGGCCCAGGGATTGCTCGAGCGCAGCATCCGCCGCAGCAGCGTCTCGTTGACGCGATTGTTCCACTGGTGCACCCACAGCGCTTCCATCATGTGATGCTCGTACTTCGGGTCCTTCGGATCGAGCTTCTCCATCCAGGGCTGAAGGGCGGCGATCACGTCCTTCGGATCATGGCTGCTCAGCTCGATCTTGGCGCGGTAGCGGACGCGATCCTCGGGCTCCTTGAGCAACTCGAGCAGCCGATCGATCGGCTCACCCGCGATCTTCGCCGGCTTGAGCAGCGGACGCCCGGGATAGGTGACCCGATAGATCCGGCCGTGCAGATGATCGCGCGAGGTGTCGCGCAGGTTGTGCTGCATGTGCCCGATGATTGGATTCTGCCAGTCGGCGAGATAGAGCGCGCCGTCCGGCCCGACCTCGGCATCGACCGGACGGAAGTTGTCGTCGGCGGACTGCAGGATCGGATCGACTTCGGTCGATTTCAGTCCCGCGCCGTCTTCGGTCAGCTTGTAGTTGAGGAGCCCTCGGAAGCCGATCGTGTTGAGGACGATCAGGTTGCCCTGCATCTCTTCGGGGAAGTGGCGGCTGGAGAGCAGCTCGGCGCCTCCCACCGGACGCGTGCGGACGGTGCCCGGCTTGGGCGCCGCCTTGGTCTCCATCGCGGGGTAGTACTTCTTCGTCGAGAAGGACGGACCGTAGTAGGGCTGACCGCCGGTCGCGTCGAACACGATGTCGCGTCCCCACGAATCGAACACGTGCCCGTGTGGATTCGGGAAATTGAACGGGATGTAGACCTCGAACTTCCACGAGCGCGGCTCGAATCGGTAGACGCCGCCGTCCGCCTCCCGCGTGGTCGGGCCCCACGGGGATTCCACCTGCGTGCGGTGGAAGATTCCTTCCTGGAAGTAAAGTGCGCCACCCGGGTCGAAGGTGAAGCTGTTGGCGGAGTGATGCGTGTCCGCCGTGTCCAGGCCGTGTAGCAGGATTTCCTTGGTGTCGTATTTGTCGTCGCCGTTGGTGTCCTTGAGGAAGACGAGGTTCGGCTGCTGGGCGAGG
>JBDTSX010000319.1:0-6291 GCA_039930925.1 Acidobacteriota bacterium
GAGGGCCTGCGCGACGCGGGCGTCGGCGGCGTCGAGATCACGCCCATCTACGGCGTGCGCGGCGCGGACCCGGCGTTCCTTCCGTTCCTCTCCGATCAATGGGTGCAGATGCTCGAGCACACGCTGCGGGAAGCGAATCGCCTGGATCTCGGCGTCGATATGGCGACCGGCACCGGCTGGCCGTTCGGCGGCCCGTGGGTGGACGACGCGAGCAGTGCGCGAACCCTCGCGCACAAGACCTGGACGCTGGACCAGGGCGAACGGCTGACCGAGCCGGTGCGCTTGCGCCAGGCGCCGCTCCTGCGCGCCGTCGGCAGCATGCCGGCGCCCGGCTCGCCCGGCGGCACGCGACCGGTGCAGATCGCGGACCTGATCGAGCCGGTCACCGCCAATCCCAACCTGCAGGCGCTCGCACTGGATCAGGTCAGGTTCGGGCGCGATCTGCCACTGGTCGTGTTGATGGCGCGGAGCCAGACCGGAAGCGCCGTTGACGTGACGGCGCGAGTGGGCCGCGATGGCGCGCTGGACTGGATCGCGCCGGCGGGACGGTGGACGCTCGATGCGCTGTTTCTTGGCTGGCACGGCAAGATGGTCGAGCGCGCCGCCCCCGGCGGCGAAGGGCCGGTGATCGATCATTTCTCGCGGAGCGCGATCCGCGGGTATCTCGCGCGGTTCGATCGAGCGTTCTCGGGGCACTCCACCACCGGCCTGCGAGCCTTCTTCAACGATTCCTACGAGGTGGACGATGCCAGCGGACAGGGGGATGGGACGCCGGCGCTGCTGGAGGCGTTTCAGGAGCGGCGCGGCTACGACCTGCGGCAGTACCTGCCGGCGCTCTTCGGCCGGGACACCGAGGAGCGAAACCGGCGCGTGCTGGCCGACTATCGCGAGACGATCTCCGATTTGCTCCTCGAAACGTTCACCGCCGAGTGGGGATCGTGGGCGCACGGCCGGCGCGCCTTGGTACGAAATCAGGCGCATGGAGCGCCGGCCAGCCTGCTCGACCTCTACGCCGCGAGTGACGTTCCGGAGACCGAAGGGGAGGAAATCTCCCGCTTCAAATGGGCCACCTCCGCCGGTCACGTCGCCGGGCGGCGCCTGATCTCGGCGGAGGCGGCCACCTGGCTCGGCGAGCACTTTCGCTCGACCCTCGCGGACGTCCGCGCCGACGTTGACCGGTTCTTCGTCGCTGGCGTCAACCACATCGTGTATCACGGCACCGCGTATTCACCCGACAACGAGCCGTGGCCCGGACGGCAGTTCTACGCCGCCGTCGAGTTCAATCCGCGGAATGCCTGGTGGGACGATTTCAGCGCGCTCAACCGCTACGTCGGGCGCGTGCAGTCGTTCCTGCAAGCGGGCCGGCCCGACACGGACGTGCTCCTCTACTATCCGCTCTACGATCAGCTCGCCGTCAGGGGCAGCGCGCTGCTGGCGCATTTCGGCGGCGCCAACGAGCCCCAGACCGGCACCACCTTCGAGAAGGCGGGCGCGTTGATGCAACGCCGCGGCTTCACCTACGACTACCTCTCCGATCGCCAGCTGCGCAGTACGCGGATCGACGGCGGCAGGCTCCGCACGAGTGGCGGAGGTCAGTACAGAGTCCTGATCCTGCCATCCAGCACGTTCATCCCGCTCGACACCTTCGAACGTGTGCTGACTCTCGCGCGGAGCGGCGCCATCGTCCTGTCGCTGGACGGCTGGCCGGCGGACGTCGCAGGGCTCGGGGATCTGGAGACGCGGCGGCAGCGGTTCCAGCGCGCCGCCGCCGGGGTTCGATTCGGACCGGCGGATGCCGACGGGATCAGTGACGCGCGCCACGGCACAGGACGGATTCTTCGCGGCGGCGATCTCGAGCGGCTGCTGACGCGCGCCGGCGTCGCGCGGGAGCCGATGGTGGACGCGTCGCTGCAGTTCGCGCGCCGGATCGACAGCGGCGGGCGGCGGTATTTTGTCTCGAACGACACCGATCGCACCGTGGACGGCTTCGTCCCGCTGGACGTGCGCAACGGCGACCTGACCCTCTTCGATCCGATGCACGGCTCGCGCGGCAAGGCGCTCGTCCGCCGCGCTCCCTCGGGCACCCTCGAGGTGTTCCTTCATCTGCCGCCGCGAGAGTCACTGATCGTTGCCGCCGGCTCCTCGACATCGGAGCCCGAGTACCCGTGGTATCGACCGGCGGGAGCCGCCGCCACGATTGCGGGATCGTGGACGATTCACTTCGTCAAGGGAGGGCCGACCGTTCCTCCGGAGAGGACGGTCCAGCAACTCGGCTCGTGGACGGCCTTCGGCGGCGAGGACCTGAAAGCTTTCTCGGGAACCGCCGAGTACAGGGTCAACTTCCCGCGGCCTCGGCAGACGGTAGACGCCTGGCAGCTCGATCTCGGCCGCGTGCACGAGAGCGCCCGCGTGCGGCTGAACGGCCGCGAGTTGGGCACGCTGCTCGGTCCCACGTTCACGATCGCGATCGATCCCGCGCAGTTCTCCGACGTCAACGTCCTGGAAGTGGCGGTGACCAACCTGTCGGCGAACCGGATCGCCGATCTGGATCGGCGCGCCCCCTCGTGGAAGAAGTTCTATAACGTGAATGTTGCCGCGCGGCTGCCGGAGAACCGCGGCGCCGACGGTCTCTTCACCGCGGCGAAGTGGCTGCCGCTCGATTCCGGCCTGATCGGGCCGGTCACCCTGACGCCGCTCAGCCGGCGCGCGGCGCCCGCGAGGTGAAGGACCTATATGGGTCGGGCTGAGCCGGACATTGGAGGGGTCGAGCGTCGTGGCGCGGTGCCGGAAGCCACGGCCAGGCGATCGACGCCTGTCCTTCCGCCTGAAGGCTGAAGCCACGGGGTCAACCGAATGGACCATCCTGCGGCCCAGGTTGGTGGCGGCGCTTGGTTAGAAATGGGCAACGAACTTGCTGTTCGGAAGCGATGCTGGACCGGGGCCAGAGGATTCTTCAACTCACCGAGCAGCTCCGGCACGCCACGCGCCGGCTTTCGAACCAAATTGCACGTAGTCGAATCGAACGCGAAGCGTTTGAGCAATGGACACGGGAAAGGAAGGGACTCGACCGTAAATCGGCCACGAAGGTTGAGCCCCCGCACAACAAGGAGTCGTAGCGCGACACGGCGCCGACAGTTGTCCGGCGGAAGCCCGACGATGGGTGTTTTACCCGGTTCAGATCCGCTTCAACAGATCGCGCGTGTAGCGCACGCAGGTCTCGAGATCGGCGATCCGCTGCTGGCCGGCCGTCCTGTCGGCGGAACGCGGCGCCGCGGGCTTCGGCGTGCCTTTCTCGGCGACCGCGAGGAAGCGACTGAGCTCCCACGCCGGCATCTTGCGCCAGTTGTCCCAGAACTTCGGATCGTAAATCGCGTGAATCCGCGGATTGCCGGAGACCAGATTTTCAAAGATGATCGGCATCCCCGGCTTGGCCTGGATGAACTTGCGGATCCAGCCGTCGATGTCCACGTTGCCGTCGCCCATGTTCACCCACCGGACGGCGATCCCTTCGGGTACTTTCCAGACCGCGCTATCCCGGACGTGGCAGGTCTCGGCATACGAGATCAGCGTCTCGAGCGTCATGTGCGGGTCCTCGAGCATCCACACCGGGTTTCCCGAGTCGAGGCACACTCCCATGACGTCGCGGCCGATCGCGTCGATCATCATTTTCATTTCGCGCGCCTGCAGGTCTCCGCCGTGATTTTCCACGGCCAGCTTGACGCCCGAATCGGCGATCCGCGAGCGCAGTCCTCGGACGGCCTTGATCATGTTGTCGATGTGCATCTCGATCTGCGGGCGCTCAGGGTCGCCGCCGAGGATGCAGCGCATGCAGGAGGCGCCGAAGATCTGCGAGGCCTTGAGGGCGCGGCCGACCTGTTCCTCGAGCGTGCCGAGCTGGGCGTTGAAGGATCGCGAGCTCGGGCACACCGAGCCGTGGGCGAGCTGCAGCTTGATGCCCAGCCGATCGCCCTGCCCCCGAATCTGGCGAATTGCCGCTTCATCGCCAAGCACCGCGGGCGGGAGGGAAATCATCGCCCAGGTCAGCTTGATCGAGGCCAGGTAATCGAGGAACTGCGCCGGCGTGAACTGGTTGCCGCCGACGCTCCCGTCGATCGACCCGAGCTCGACTCCCGCGGGCTGCTGCCACGCGTACAGCCGCGACGCGTGAACCGCCGCCGCCGCGGTCCCCAGCACGAACGTGCGTCGATCCATCAGCCAGCCTCCTCCTGTTGTCGCATGAAACACGTGATTGTAGCGCGAGTGGCCAGCACCGCCGCGAATCGCGATAGAGTGCTCTGATCCCTGCGGGTGGCGTCCGCGTCATTCGGACCCGTGCGGTTTGAATCATTCCCCTGATCGGAGACTGCCGGGCATGCTGACATCTCGATCCCTGACGATGTGGGTCTCGGCGGCGCTGCTCGCCGCCGTGGCTGCCTGCGCGAGCGCACCGGCTCGGGCGGTCAGCGCGCCACCCACGCCGACTTCGGCCGGCCCCCTCATTCCGAACCTGTACGACGTCCAGCAGCAGGTAGACCGCTACATCACCTCGGGCCAATACGACACCGACTTCGCGAGGGTCGTGTCCGCCGCGACCGGCTGGCTCGACGAACGAGCGAAGACCGCGGCCAAGCCGGCGATCGTGCTCGACATCGATGAGACGTCGCTGTCCAACTGGCCGGCCTATCGCGTCAACGACTGGGGCCGGGTCGTCAATGGCGGATGCGATCTCCAGCAGGGGCCGTGCGGGGTTCGCGCGTGGCAGGGACTCGGTCAATCGAAGGCGCTCGCGCCAACCCTGGCGCTCGCCCGGCACGCGCACGATCTCGGCGTCGCGGTGTTCTTCATCAGCGGCCGGCCTCCCACTCTGCGCGACGCGACCGAGCGCAACTTGAGGGAACAGGGCTACCAGTGGACCGCCGTCGTCCTGCTGCCTGAGGGGAAACAGTTTGCGAGCGCGGTGGACTTCAAGGCGCCGGAGCGGCAGAAGATCTCCGGCCAGGGATACACGATCGTCCTCAGCCTGGGGGATCAGGAGAGCGACCTCAAGGGGGGCTACGCCGAGCGCACGTTCAAGCTGCCCAACCCGGTCTACTTTCTGCCATAGGCACGGCGGGCCATCGAGAGACCGTCCTCGATGTCTCGACCGATCCCGTCCGCGCTACTCGTAGTGCAGCGCGCGCACCGGGTCCAGTCCGGCGGCTCGCGCGGCGGGATACAGGCCAAACACCAGTCCGATGGTGACTGACACCACGAACGCGAGCACGATCGAGGTGGTCGTCACAATCGTCGACCAGCCGGCCAGGTAGCCGATCGCCCGCGAGAGCGCGACGCCGACAATGACGCCCATGATCCCGCCCGCCAGCGAGATGATGGTGGTTTCGATCAGGAATTGACGGATGATGTCGCGCCGCTTGGCGCCGATCGCGCGGCGCACGCCGATCTCCTTGGTCCGCTCCATCACGCTGGCCAGCATGATGTTCATGATGCCGATCCCCCCGACGAGCAGCGAGATCGACGCGATCGCGACCATCACCATCTCGAACACCCGCTGGGTGCGGCGCTGTTCCGCGAGCAGCTCCGCCGGCGAGACGATGGTGAAGTCGCCGGCCTCGCGATGGGACACGTTGAGGAGCCCGCGCAGGAGCGACGCGGCCGACGGAATGTCCGACCCGGGCTGCATCTGCAGATAGATGCCGTCGATTTCGTCCTTCTGCTGAGACTGCCCGTCTTCCAGACGGAAGATCGCCGAATACAACGGCACGTACATCAGGTTGTTGCGGTCCTGGGCGGGCAGCCCGGCGACGTCCGCCTGCACCGTCAGCTGAGGGCCGGCGACGCCGATGACCTGAAACCACTGCTCGTTGACCTTCACGTAGCGTCCGACGGGATCGTCCGCGCCAAAGAGCGATGCCGCGGCGGCCTCACCGAGCACCGCGACCGGAGCCGCACCGGCCGTCTCCGCCTCGTCGAAGAACCGGCCCGAGACGAGACCGAGGTTCGCGATCTGGACGTAGGCCGGGCTGATCCCGTAGACCATCGGCGGATCGCCCTGCGGCCGCGGCAGCAGCTTCGACGGCGTGAAGCGCTTGCGCGCGGTCGACGCGGAGATGCCCTCGACGTTCGCCTGGATGACCCTGAAGTCCTTGAAGCTCAGCCCCCCGGACAGCTTGCGGATCTTCTGCAGCGCCTGCGAATCCGGCGCCTCGCGCGCTTCGACGATCAGGTTGCGGACGCCCAGCTGCTCGATGAACGCCATCACTTCCTGCTGCGCCCCGGCGCCGATCGACAGCA
>JBDTSX010000320.1:0-6285 GCA_039930925.1 Acidobacteriota bacterium
CGGACCTGCGCGCCAGCGGCTTGAAGCTCGGTCGCGAGCGCCTCGCCGTGCTCGACGTCGAAGTCGAGGAATCCGACGCGCGAGCCCTGGCCGGCAAAGGCGCGGACGATCTCCATGCCGATGCCGGACGCGCCGCCCGTCACGATGACGCCGGCGTCCCGCAGACTGGGATAGCTCGCAAACGCGTGCGCGACGGGATGGGCCATGTCAGCGGCTCCCCGCGAGCCCCGCCTGGGCGCGCTCCAGCGCCAACGTCAGGTCGCGCTGGATGGTGGCTGAGCCGTCGATCCCGATGAAGGATCCCACGCTTATCGTTGAAGATGCGCCGGTAAGGGTTTCGGCACGAGCTTCGAGCGATCCTGCCACGGCAGCACGGGCATCGTCGGGTGGTCCGGACCGAACGTGCGCAGCGCCACGAGCTCCGTGTCGCCAGTATTCTCGATGTACACGCTGTTCGCGGTCCCAGCCGGCACGATGAAGCACCAGTTTCCGAGGTCCCCCGGTTTCAGTGCACGAGGCGCGCACGCGGGATGCGCTCCAACTTTCCCCATGCCCTGAACGACGATCAAGTCGCTTCCCACCGGATCCTGCAGTTGATACTTGACTCCCGGCTGAATCACCAGCCGCTTGGACGCGAACACCTGGTAGTTGTTCTCGAGGCCAAACGCGCCGTACACGATCCAGTGGTCCGTCACATCGCGTCCGTCACACGTGTCGCGATCCAGGAGCGGCGTGCAGGTGTGCCGCTCGGCGTACCGAGGATCGTGGATCGACTCCCAATCGAGTGCTTCACCGGAGACCAGATAGTCGAGCAGCGCCTCACGGTCGCCGTCGGCATCCGCCGTGACATCGCCGCGCAAATGCTCCGGAATCTCCCGGCCCACGAGCAGTGAGCGCGGAATCTTCGGCATCGGCTCGTACATCCGATACCCGTCGTCGTAGAACTGCGGCTCGTAGTGGGGCAGGAACGCCGCTGGACCGTGCAGGACCCGGGCTTTCATGATCATGGCGGCACCGGGGTGCATGTACACCCAGCGCGCGTGGCGCTTCAGGATTTTCGCCGGATCGTCCCAGCCCTGGCGCGTCAGATGGGTGCGCAGCTCAGTGGGCCCGAAGTTCTCGTGCAGGCCAACGGCCATGAAACACGACTCATCGAAGAGATCGAAATCGGGAATCATCGCCGGCTCTATCCAGTACGCCTCCTCTTTGCAGTCGTGGGTGTGATGAGGCAGTCGGCTTCGATTGATGAAGAACTTGCTGTACCGCCGCATGCCGTGGCCGAGCGGCTTGAGGCGCGGGCCGAGGATGAGGTCAGGGCACAGCTGAACGAAGTCCTCCAATGAAACGAGCTTCTTCTCGCCGCCGTCCATGACGGCGATGTAGCAGCGGCCAGAGCCGAAGAAGCCGTGCGAGCGGAGGAAGTCCTCCTCGGAGGTAAAACCTTGATATCCAAACCAGATCTCGTCCCACTGGTAGCCGGGAAACGGGGTTCGATGCGCGGAAACAATGGGATTTCCTGCGCCGGACGCGCAGAAGGGCCGGCACATCATGGCGGTATTCGTAGCCAGTACACCGCCGCCGGCCGCGATCGCTCCTTCGCATAGCCCCGTGAGGCCGTCTCCCTCGAGGATCTTGAACTCGCGGCCGTATAGGCTTTGACGCGTCATAGTCATGGTGCCGGTTCCTTTGAAAGATTCACGCGCACCGACTGTCAGCGCCGCGTGCGACGCTGGTCGGTTTCTCGTACGACGGCTCGGCGGCGATCGCCCCGTCTTCACGCTCCAGAATCGTGGGTCGTCATTCCAGCTCGTTCCCCGTCCGGACCGGCCCCCATGATTTCCCGGCGAGTCTACCGCAGAGTCCGGCGGGATTTCTCGCGCGGCGCACGAACTGGTCGAGTATCGCTCTGCGAAACCACGACGGCGTGATCTACACGGCGAGCGCGCAAGGCTGCGGCGGTCAGCCGAACGCGTTCTACTCGTACGACCTCGCCACCAAGAAGGCGAGCATCTTTCAGCCGGCAGGCGGCGGGTTGTGGGGACGACGCGGTGATGCCATCGATCCTGAGGGCCGCGTCTATATCGGCACCGGCGCCGCGCGATTCGATGCGGCCAGCCAAGTGCCTCGGCAATGGCATCGTGGCGGTCAAGATCGACGCGAACAAGCACGGCGTGGCCTCTTCCAGACGCGTCTTCGGGCGCGATCCTCGCCGGGGTGATCGGCTTCAGCCCAAAAGCGTCTCGCGATTACCAACACGGTAGTTAGTGTTCGTATATAGGACTCTTGCAGACTTTAACGTGAATAACCGATCTGTTAGCGACTGCAAATCAGCATGTCTATTGGACATACAGCGCTGGTTGATTTGTCGCCAGTGGCCTCAACCTTGCCTTGTGGACATCAGGAAAAATATTATGTCTAACGACTCGAACCGGCGGGCACATCGGCGTATCCCCTCATCGGAACTGGCAGCACCTGCTCGCATCCGTATCGCCAACCGGCCGGCGATATCGCTGGTCGACCTTTCTACGGGCGGCGCACTACTCGACCTGCCGTTTCAATTGCGACCGGAATCCCGGGTCACCCTCGAGTTGCTGACGTCCGACGAGCACATCGCCGTTCCTTTTCAGCTGCTCAGGTGCTACGTCAAGGATCTGAACGACGGCCTGCGGTATCACGCCGCCGGCGTGTTCCACCAGTCGGTCAGGCTGCCCGCGGAGCTCGCCGCCGTACTCAACTCGGAATCCCAGGACTCGCTCGTCGCGACGCTCGAAGCGTTTCTGCGCACCAGCCAAGCGAGCCACCTGGGCTTCGGGGGCGCCAGATTCAACGAGCTGATGTCGTGGGTGCTGAGCATCCTGCGGCAGGGCGAGCCGGCGAATCTGATCTCGGCGCAGATGAAACTCCGCCTGGCACAGCAGTTCCGTTCGCTCGCGATTAGCCCCGCGTCTTCCTCGTTCCTGCATGACCCTGCTCGATCTGCGCGGTTTTTCGGCCTCGACTTCACGTCGAGCCTGCTCCTGACGATGTCGGATCGCCGCTTACTGCGCGCCAGCGCCCAGCTGCTGACGTTGCTCGAGAAGAATACAAAACAGGAAGCGGTTGTGGCGGGAGACGACGAAACCGTCGTCGATGCAGTCGCGCCCTCGTTGGTCATCCACACGGTAGCGGAATGGCAGGCGGCGGGGTAAGGCTCGTTGATCGTCACGACGATGGACGATTGAACTTCTAAGATCTGAACACCGCTGTGTTCTCGATCGTCGCCTTCTGTTCAGCACGCACTTCGCGCTGAGGACGTGCCGGGAGTGTTGCTCGTCGGTATCCGGCTGAGAATCGTTCAGGCTCATGGCGGTTCCCTCATCGGCGGAGGGTCGCCGAGTCTCCGCGCACACCTGACTCCCTGAGCATTCCAACGCCCCCTATCGCTGCGTGACGATTGGCAATCCCGACACCGCCTGCGTCTCGGGCGAGAGGTCGTAGCTCACCGTTGTCACCTCAGGACACCGCAGACAGGCGGCGCCCCCCTCCTGCGAGAACCATCGGCAGTCCTTCCGGATCACGCAGGGAGGGAGCGCATCCACGACCGGCGGCCGCATCTTCACGATGCGGGTGGCCAGCTGGCAGTCGGCGCCGTCGAAGTGGGGGCAGGTGTGGGTCGCGCACGTCGCGGACAACCGGAACACCTGCGTTGGCCTCAACGGCGCCGTCATCGCCAAGACGTCCGGCGTGGCCGCCACCGGCGCCCTCAGGTAGAGCAGCATCGGCTTCGGCGCGTCATGTTGGATGACCCCGAGCACGCGGCAGTTGTCCATCCCAGGCTGCGCGCTGGGGCAAAGCTTGGGTGCGCCGGCACCGTTCCCGGGGTTCTCCATCGCGACCTCCCTTGATCCAAGCGGCCGATCTACAGCTCGAAGAGAACTTCCGGCGGTGCCGGGAAGCCGATGATCAGATGTCCGCCGTGCGAGAACACAGCGCCTTCCAGGTGCGACCCCAGCGCCGACCCGACGCTCGTGCCGAGGCCGGCCGCCACGTCACTCGCGAATGCCTGGGTTTCCCGCACCGTGAGTGCATGGAAGTGCTCCGGCACCGGAAAGCCCCAGATCAGGTAGCCGAGTGAGAGGGTCGCGGGCTCGACCTTCAACTTCGGATGGGTTTGAACCGCCGCCTTCACCGCATCTTGCACGGCGGACGACAACTTGCTGACGGAGATCGACGTCGCTTTAGCCATGAGGCCTCCTGGGTTGGTACAGATGAGCCCTGGTGACGTGGACTCTAACCCTCATAACGACGGACGGTCGAAATACGAACAGGTCTTGTGTTTGCTCTCTACCGGGACAGCCGGGCGAGAACGGATCGTGTCTCCGGTCGGCTCCGCGGAACCCGAGGAAGCGGCTAGTCGTGCGGTGAGATGACACCGAAGGTGAGCTGGCTCGAGACTGGCCGCGGCTGCGTTTTTCGGCGGGGTCGGGTGGGATTCAGAAAACACGACATTCCACGACCGTCACCCCGTCCCATTGGGCGACACCCGCGGCGCGTGGCGGATCAAATCATGGCGGTGCAGCCGGGCCGGCAGCGGCAGCGGATGGTATGGTCGCCGACCGTGGCGTAGTCGTAGGTGAGCTCCTCTCCGGGCAGGATGGTGCGCGACGCCCGGATCCAAATCGTCGTGTCGACCACCTCCCACCAGCAGTTCGGCCGGCAGGCGTGATTGATGAAGCGGGCGATGTTGCCTCCGACCGCGGCGTCCCGACTCCACCGCCGGTTGACGCGAAAGACCCAGATGCACCCCTCCGCAAGGTAGCGCTCCTCGCGCGGGCCGCTCCGGTCATTGCGAATCAGCTCCCCCGCATAGTCGATGATCCGCTTGTTCTTCGGGATCCTCTCGGCGGCGACCACTCCGTAGCCGTGCAACTTTGAGCGGCGTCGCAGGATCGCGGGCAGGGCGGAGGAGGCGGCTCTCCTCGTTCCGTGATGAGCGGGCCGGGGATCTCTCACAGTGGAACTCCATCATTGATTCTTTGCTGCGCCGATGTCATCCGAGAAACCCAGCGTCGGCTGAAAAGGCCATGCGAGTACCGCGACAGCGCCGGCTACGGCGCTCGTCACAGGAACGACACCACGAACTGCCGCTCCGGCGAGAGATGCGGGAAACATAGTGGCCGCTCCCGCAGGCGCTGGCCCGATCACGATAGCGCGGCCCTGTTCGCAGCGCCCATGACAATGTGACGATTTTCTTTCCAGCGGGCTGAGAAGGTGATGACAACTCAGCCGGTGCGAGCCTTACAGATCAAGCACAACATCACCGCGTGGTCGTGAGCAGCACACGAGGAGGTTGCCCGAGGCAGGCTGATCGAGCGGTTCAGGACCATAGAGGACTGTCCCGGATACGAGACCACTTTCACAACTGTGGCAGACACCGGTCCGGCAGGACCACCGGACGGGAACATCACATGCCTCGGCCAGTTCCAAAAGGCTTTCGTAAGCCATCGGATTCCAGTGTGCGGCGATCCCGCTTCGCCCGAAGGACACCAGCGCGCCCGTGTCGCCATCATGCTGGGGCGGGTGGGGTGGTGGTGTCACGGCGCCGACGACGCCAGGGGTCATCGATTCACTGCCAGCGAAGTGTTCGACGTACGTTCGTTGAGGCGCTGCGCCGTACCTTGCGAGCGCCTCTTTCATGTCTCCCATGAAGCGAGTTGGACCGCAGAGGTACACCTCGGCTTCTTTTGGGAGGCCCACTTGCTCGAAGACTGATTGCGACAGGTGACCCGCGCCGTCGAAGTCCTCAGCCTGCTTGTCATCCCGGCCTGGATGCGACGTACGAGCCCTTCACACGACTCGTCGACATCGTTGACGCGCTCCCGTGTTTGCTCCGTCCGTTCCATGATGATCGATTCAGTCATGATCCCGTCGTTTGCGCGAAACGGATCCCTGACATCCCAGGAATTAAACCAGACAGTCCGGTCCGAATCCATTGGACTATGGTTTCGAGCGCTTTCGCCGCCTTGAGGTTCGAACGGGTGGCCTGATGCCCGCAATGCGACCTTGACCGGGTTCCGCGCAGCTTCCTTTCCTCTCTTCGGACAGCAAGCGCGGTCCCCACCGCAAATATGGCGGCGGGCGCAATCACCGGCCTGGAGCCATCTCAGATCGAAAGGCCGGGTTCGCCCTCAATGACTTGCTGGCGCAGCAAAGGCCGCTCGCCAGGTGTCCAGAGCGATGCCGTGTGGACGACCCGGTAGCGAAGAGGACCGCCATCGGGACGATCGCTGCGCGTGATCGGGCGTG
>JBDTSX010000321.1:0-6270 GCA_039930925.1 Acidobacteriota bacterium
ACAACGCCGGCACGGTGCTGCTGACCATCGCCGACATGTCGGTCATCCAGGCGGAGGTCGAGGTGGACGAGACCGACATTCCGAGCGTCCGGCTCGGCCAGCCGGCCAAGGTCACGATCGACGCGCTGCCCGGGCAGACCTTCTCCGGCAAGGTCACCGAGATCGGCAACAGCCCGATTCAGGCGTCGGGCACGTCGAGCGCGCAGGCGACGAACTTCAAGGTCGTGGTCACGCTCGACCTGGAAATCGCGGAAGTGCGCCCGGGCTTCACCGCCACGGCCGAGATCACGACCGCCACGCGCGACTCGGCGCTCGCCGTCCCGATCCAGGCGACCACCGTCCGGGAAGTCATCTTCGACGACAAGGGCAACGTCGTGCGTCCGCCCGATACCGGCAAGCGGCCGAAGCCGGTGGTGGGGACCCCGCAGGCGGTCGAGCTGAAGCCCGGGCAGACGCGCAAGGAAGTGGAAGGCGTCTTCGTGGTGCAGGACGCGAAGGCGACCTTCGTGCCGATCAAGACCGGCGTCGCCGGAGACAAGTATTTCGAAGTGCTCTCCGGCGTCAAGGAAGGCGACAACGTCATCACCGGACCGTTCGCCTCGGTCCGCGAGCTGGCGGACGGAACCGCCGTCAAGACGACAGCCGCTTCCAGCACAGCTGCCCGCAAATCGTGAACCAGTTCTACGAAGCCACCGTCATCGCGCTGAACGCGATCTGGACCAACAAGCTCAGGTCCTTCCTCACGGTCCTCGGCAACATCGTCGCGGTGACGTCGATCATCGCCGTGGTGTCGCTGGTCCAGGGGATGAACGCCTACGTCAGCGACGCGATCATCTCCGACGTCGGCGCCGACAATTTCACGATTCAACGCTCGCCGGTCGTCCGCACGCAGGAAGACGAGGAGCGCATTCGCAACAATCCGCGGATCACGCTCCAGGACGCCGACGCGGTCCGCAAGTTCAGCGACAACATCCGGGCCGTCAACGCGCAGGCCGGATCGAACACGCGGATCACCTATAAGAACGTGTCGCTCGACAGCGTCTCGATCACCGGCGTCTCCCGCGACTACGTCAGCTTCTCGACCTACAACGCCGAGCAGGGGCGGCTGATCAATCCGGTCGAGATCGATCGCGACCGCCCGTTGACGGTACTCGGCTGGCAAACCGCGGACCGGCTGTTCGGCCCCGCCGATCCGATCGACAAGATCATCAAGATCGGCGGCCTGCACTTCCGCGTGGTCGGGGTCAGCGAAAAGAAAGGCTCGGTGTTCGGCCGCTCGCAGGACGAGTTCGCGATCATCCCGCTCGGCCTGTTCCAGAAGATGTTCGGGTCGCGCCCGAGCCTGGAAATCGTCGTCAAGCCAAAGAGCCCCGAGGTGGTCAAGACGGCGATGGACGACGCCACGGTGGCGCTGCGGATTCAGCGCCGGCTGCGCGCCGCCGAGCGCGACAACTTCGGCATGTTCACCTCCGACACCATCCTCGGTATCTACGAACAGGCGACCAAGGGAATCTTCGCCGTGCTGATCGGCGTGGTCGCGCTCTCGCTGGTCGTCGGCGGGATCGTGATCATGAACATCATGCTGATGGTGGTCAGCGAACGGACCCGCGAAATCGGGCTGCGCAAGGCGCTCGGCGCGCGCCGGCGCGACATCGTCTGGCAGATCCTCACCGAGTCGGTGACGCTGTCGATCATGGGCGGCATCATCGGCACGACCCTCGGGTTCGGTCTCGCGCTGCTGATCAGCAAGCTGTCTCCGCTGCCCGCATCGGTGCAGGTCTGGTCGGTGATGATGGGGCTCGGAATCACCGCGCTGGTCGGGCTGTTCTTCGGGATGTACCCGGCGATGCGCGCCGCCGCTCTGGATCCGATCGAAGCGCTGCGCCGCGACTGACACCGGCAGCCTTCGCCGGCTGGCGGCTCCGTTCTCAACCTGTGGCTTCAGGCTGAAGCCCACGCTGACCGATCAATCACCCGGCGGCTTCGCCCGGACGAATAGAGGCAAGAGACACCAAGTGGCGGCACTCCGCTCCGGACTCCTCGGCGAAATCGTCACGATGTCGGTCGCGACGCTGCGCGCGAGCAAGATGCGCTCGGCGCTGACGGTGCTGGGCGTGGTGATCGGGATCACCTCCATCGTCGGCATGACCTCCTTGATCCGCGGCTTCGACGAGTCGCTGCGGGACTCGATCCGTGAGCTCGGTCCGAACACCATCTTCGTCCAGAAGATGGGCGCGCTCAGTTTCTCCTCCGGCAAGGAATTCCTCGATCTCGTCAAGCGGCCGAACCTCACCATCGACGATGCCCGCGCGATCGGCCGTGACGTGCCGTCGGTGGCGATCGTCGACGTCTGGCTCGGCGCGATGGGGGGCAACAGCCGCTCGCGCATCTACTACAAGAACCTGCGCACCACGCAGCTGACCATCTTCGGCGCCACCGAGAATTTTGCCCAGGTGAGCTTCGTGCCGATCATCATGGGCCGGTTCTTCGTGCCCGGCGAGGTCGAGCACCGCCGTCCGGTGGTCGTCCTCGGACAGACCGCGTACCAGTCGCTCTTCGCGAACGTCGATCCGATCGGCAAGAACGTCCGGATCGGCAGCAACGAGTTCCAGGTGATCGGCGTCGTCGGCAAGCGACCCACCCCGGGTGGCTTCAACACCGGCGCGGACGATTTCGCGGTGATCCCCTACACCGCGCACGAGAAATTCTACGGCAAGGTTCCGACCGGCAAGGGGGGCAGCGGCCAGGCCGCGATCAACAACGCGTTCCGCACCGCGATGATCGCGATCATCCCCCGCGACGACGTCACCCGCGACGAGGCCTTGAAGGAGGTGGAGACGCTGATGCGGATCCGCCACAACCTCAAGCTGGACGAGCCGAACGACTTCGACCTGGTCACGCAGGACGCGATCCTGAAGGTGTGGGATCAGATCAGCCAGGCGACGGTGCTCGCGCTCGTGGTCATCTCCTCGATTGCGCTGATGGTCGGCGGTATCGGGGTGATGGCGATCATGATGATCTCGGTCACCGAGCGGACCCGCGAAATCGGCGTCCGGAAGGCGCTCGGCGCGCGGCGCCGCGAGATCCTCTGGCAGTTTCTCATCGAAGCGGCGTTCCTGACCTCGATCGGCGGGCTGCTCGGGATCATCTGCGGCAGCAGCATCGGCCTGATCGTCCACTGGGTGTCAGGCTTTCCGGTGTCGCTGCCGTGGTGGTCCTTCGCCATCGGCATCGGGTTCTCGGCGACCATCGGCATCTTCTTCGGGCTCTTCCCCGCGGTGAAGGCCAGCCGTCTCGACCCGATCGAAGCCCTCCGCTACGAATAGCCCGTCCAGGAAAGGTTTGCGCGTGGCGGCACTACGTTCCGGATTCCTCGGCGAGATCGTCGCGATGTCGATCGACTCGCTCCGCGTGAGCAAGATGCGCTCGGCGCTGACGGTGCTCGGCGTCGTGATCGGGATCACCTCGATCGTCGGCATGACGTCGCTGATTCGCGGCTTCGATCAGTCGCTGCGCGCATCGATCAGCACGATGGGACCGAACGTCGTCTTCGTCCAGAAGATGGGAGCGGTGAGCTTCGGCTCCGGCAAGTCCTTCCTCGAGCTCCTCAAGCGGCCGAACCTGACCATCGACGACGCGAAAGCGATCGCGCGGGAGTGCCCGTCGGTCGCACTCGTCGACGTCTGGCTCGGCGCCTCGGGGAACAGCCAGTCGCGCGTGTATTACGGCCACGACCGCACCAAGCAGATAGCCATTCTCGGGGCGACTGAGAACTTCGCCGCGGTCACGTTCGCGCCGCTCGTGGCCGGCCGCTTTTTCCTTCCCGCCGAGATCGAGCACCGCCGGCCGGTCGTGGTCCTCGGGCAGACCCCGTACGAGTCGCTGTTTGCCCATCTGGATCCGATCGGCAAGCGGGTCCGGATCGGCAGCAGCGAGTTCACCGTCGTGGGCGTGATGGCCAAGCGGCCGACCCCTGGCGGCTTCAACATCGGCGCCGATGATTTCGCGGTGATCCCGTACACCACGCACGAGAAGCTGTATGGGCGCGTGCCGACCGGCAAAGGCAGCACCACGAGCATGGCCGACGCCGCACGGACGGCGATGATCGTCCTCATCCCCCAACCCGACATTCCCCGCCAGCAGGTGTTCGACGAGGTCGAGCAGATCATGCGGATCCGGCACGGCCTGAAGCTGGACGATGCCAGCGATTTCGATCTGGCGACGCAGGACGCGGTCCTGAAGATCTGGGATCAGGTCAGCCAGGCCACGGTGCTCGCGCTCGTAGTCATCTCCTCGATCGCGCTGATGGTCGGCGGCATCGGAGTGATGGCGATCATGATGATCTCGGTGACCGAACGGACCCGCGAGATCGGCGTCCGCAAGGCGCTCGGCGCCAGACGCCGCGAGATCCTCTGGCAGTTCCTGATCGAAGCGGCATTCCTGACCTCGGCCGGGGGCCTGCTCGGGATTCTCTGCGGCAGCAGCATCGGCCTGGTCGTGCACTGGGTGTCGGGGTTCCCGGTGTCGCTGCCGTGGTGGTCGTTCGCGCTGGGAATCGGGTTTTCCGCGGGCATCGGCATTTTCTTCGGGCTCTTCCCCGCCGTCAAAGCCTCCCGCCTGGACCCGATCGAAGCCCTGCGGTACGAGTAGCGCCCGGCCGATTGCGTCCGGGCGAACGTCGGCGTAGGATGGCCTTCCGAACAAAAGTGTCCACAATCGCCGTGATCCGGAGACCCGGGGAGGGTACCCGCCATGAAGGTCTATGAGGCACAGCAGATCAGAAATGTGGCCCTGGTCGGCCACAGCGGCGCCGGCAAAACCCAGCTCGTTTCCGCGCTCCTCTTCGATGCCGGCGCAGTCAATCGATTCGGCCGGGTGGACGATGGGACCACCGTCACCGACTACGACGAAGAGGAAATCGCCCGCAAGCACACTCTCGCCTGCAGTCTCGCATGGGTCGAATGGAACAAGCACAAGATCAACCTCATCGACACCCCGGGGATGGCGAACTTCCTGAGCGATGCCCGGGCGGCGCTGCGGGTTGCGGATGCCGCGCTGGTCGTCGTCGATGCGGTCTCCGGCGTCGAGGTCTCCACCGAAAAGATCTGGGCCGCCGCCGAGGAGCTCGAGCTGCCCAGGATCATCGTCCTGAACCGGCTCGACCGCGAGCGCGCGAGCCTCGAGCGGTCGCTGGAATCGCTGCGCGCGGCGTTCGGCCGCGCGGTGGTGCCGATCCAGCTGCCGGTCGGCGACGAGAAGCAGTTCCGCGGCGTCGTCGACGTCGTCGCGATGAAGGCGTGGACCTACCAGTCGGACGACAGCGGCAAGCCGGCGGAAGGCCCAATCCCCGAGGAGGTTCAGGCTGCGGCCACTGCCGCCCGCGAGACCCTCATGGAGATGGTCGCTGAAGCGGACGATGCGCTGATGGAGCGCTTTTTCGACGCGGGCTCCCTGACCCAGGAGGAGCTGGTGCAGGGATTGAAGCGCGGCATCGCCGCCGCGCGGGTGTTCCCGGTGCTGTGCGCGTCAGCCGGCGCCAACATCGGCATGCAGCCGCTCCTCGACGCGCTGATCTCGTACGTCCCCTCGCCGATCGAGCACCCATTGAAGGGCAAGGACGTCGCCGGCAGCGATATCCCGGTCGAAGCGGCGGACAGCGGCCCGGGCACGGCGTTCATCTGGAAGACGGTCGCGGATCCGTTCGCCGGGCGGATCACCATGTTCCGTGTCGTCTCGGGAGCGTTGAAGGCCGATTCGTCGGTGCAGAATGTGACCAAAGATCAGCCGGAGCGTCTCGGCCATCTCGTCCTCCTGCAGGGCAAGACCCAGACGGCGGTCCCTGAGATCAAGGCGGGAGACATCGGCGCGGTCGCGAAACTGAAGGAGAGCCTGACGAGCGACGTCATCGCCGAGAAGCCGGTGCCGTTCACGCTCCCGGCGATCAAGTTTCCCGAGCCGCTCATCTCGTACGCGATCGAGCCGAAGAGCCGCGGCGACGAGGAGAAAATCAGTACCGCGCTGCATCGGCTGCAGGAGGAGGACCCGACCATCAGCTACACGCGTGACGCGCAGACCAAGGAACTGCTGATTGCCGGACAGGGTCAGCTTCACATCGAGGTCACGGTGGCCAAGCTGAAGCGGCGGTTCGGCGTCGAGGTCAACCTGAAGCTGCCGAGGATCCCGTACCGCGAGACGATCACCTCACCGGTCGAGGCGCACGGCCGGCACAAGAAGCAGACCGGCGGCCACGGCCAGTTCGGCGACTGCAAG
>JBDTSX010000322.1:0-6262 GCA_039930925.1 Acidobacteriota bacterium
CGGGCCAGAGCTGTATTTCGGTGCAGCGCGTGTACGTGCACGATCGCGTCTTCGAGCCGTTCGCCGCGCGGCTCGTCCCGCTGGTCGAGGCGCTGAAGGTCGGCGACCCGCTCGATCCCGCCACCGACGTCGGACCGATGATCGAGGAAGCGGAAGCCGCGCGCGTCGAGGCGTGGGTCGCCGAAGCGGTCGCGGCCGGCGCGCGCATCCTCACCGGCGGCCGACGGCTGGGCGGCGCACTCTACGCGCCGACCGTCATGCGCGATATACCGGCGGATGCCAAAATCTGCGCCGAGGAAGTGTTCGCGCCTCTGGTCGGGCTCTATCGGTTCTCAACCTTCGACAATGCGCTCGCCGCCGTCAACGATTCGAGGTACGGACTGCAAGCGGGCATCTTCACGTCGGACCTCGAGCATGCGCTGCACGCGTTCGACACCCTCGAAGTCGGCGGCGTCATCGTCAATGACGTACCCACCTGGCGCATCGACCACATGCCGTATGGCGGCGTGAAAGACTCCGGGCTCGGACGGGAAGGTCCGCGCTACACCATCGAGGAAATGACCGAGCTGAAGCTGCTGGTGATTAACCGGCAATCATGACCACGCACTACGCGCCTGCCTCTGTGATCAGCGCATTTCCGATCACACGATCTCGAAAATCTGGAGTCGTGAGATCGGCGTCTGAGGAGCGGCCCCGGCGAGCGCCGACGCCCGCTCGATCGACACCCGGCTCGGATGGTTGGATGTGGCGCACACTACCGCACCGGAGCTCGATCGGGTCCTCGCGCTCGCCGAGGCGGCCAGGGCCGAAGGGATCAGGCACGTCTTCCTGCTCGGGATGGGGGGCAGCAGCCTTTGTGCTGAAGTGTACCCGAGCCGCGCACGGTGCGAATCCACGTCAAGGACGGAAAGGCGGCGATGTCGATCGAGCAGCGGTTCGCCGACGCGTTGCGGTGAGAGGCGGCGCGGAAGTTTATTTGAGGGTCTCGAGGATCGCGCCGGATGCTTCTTCCACCTGCTGGTGCAGGCTCTGGCCGTGGGAATCCATCGTGACGATCGCCGGAAAGTCGCGCACCTCGAGATGCCACATCGCTTCGGGCGTGCCGAACTCCATCAGGGACACGCCGGTGACGCCCTCGATGCAGCGGGCATAGAACTGCGCGGCGCCGCCAATCGCGTTCAGGTACACCGCGCCGGATTCCTGCAGGCCGGCCAGTGTCCTGGGGCCCATGCCCCCCTTCCCGATCACGGCGCGGACGCCGTACCGCTTCAGGATCTCGGCTTGATACGGCTCCTCGCGGATGCTGGTCGTCGGGCCGGCGGCAGTCACGCGCCATCCGTCCCCCTCTTTCGCGACCACCGGACCGCAGTGGTAGAGAACCGAGCCGGTCAGGTCCACCGGAGGCGCATGCTTCATCAGGTGCGCGTGCACGGCGTCGCGGCCGGTGAACATGCGGCCGGAGATCATCACGACATCGCCAACGCGAAGGGAGCGCACCTGCGCCTCGGAGAGCGGCGCCTGCAGCGCGATCTCTCGGCCGGTGCGCGGGAATCCCGCGGCGACGACTTCGGGGTCGAGCATCGGCTCTGACGGGGTCGCCGCTTCGCGATACAGCCAGCCGGTGATCGCGCCGGTCGCGGCATCGAGATGCACGCCGAGCCGGCGAAATGCCCAGCAGTCGTAGGCGACCGATACGAAGAAACTGGCCGGGAGCCGGTTGAGCGCCCCGATCTTGCAGCCGATGAGAGAGGTCTGGCCGCCGAAGCCCATCGGCCCGACGGTCAGCCGGTTGGCTTCCTCCATGACGGCGGACTCGATCGCACCGAGCCGCGAATCCGGATTCGTGTCGTCCAGGGTCCGGAACAGTTGTTCCTTCGCGTGCAGGTAGCCGGAGGTGCGGTCCCCGCCGACGCAGACCCCGACGGCCCCCGGACTGCACCCCTTGCCCTGCGCCTTCCAGACGGCGTGCAGGATGCACTTCCGCACCCCGTCGAGCGTGCGGTCGGCGCGGCCGAGATGATCGAGATCGGCGGGGAGCGCGTATTGCGCGTTGGTGTTCTCGCAGCCGCCCCCCTTGAGAATGAGCTTCACTTCGATGTCCGGCTCGCTCCACTGATCGAAGTGCATGATCGGCGTGCCCGGCCCGAGATTGTTTCCCGAGTTCTCGCCGGTGATCGAATCGACCGAATTGGGGCGCAGCTTGCCGCGGCGGGTGGCCTCGGCGACCGCCTCACGGATCTGCTCGCGCAGCCAGATCTGGTTCACGCCGACCGGCACCCGCACCTCGAAGGTCGGCATCCCGGTGTCCTGACAGATCGGCCCCTCGCACGACGCGGCCTGGTCGATGTTCTGCGCGATGATCGTGAGCGCCTGCCCGGCACGGGTCGCCGGGGCTTCCTGGCGCAGGGCGACCGCCATCGCGGCGCGCACATCCGGCGGGAGATCGGTCGAGGTCCGAGTGATCAGTTCGACCATGCTGGCGACGAAAGCGGGAAGCATATGGAGCAGTATAATCCGCTGTAGGCATCATGAAATTCCGCGTCGAGCGTGATCCTCTCGGCGACGTGCGGGTTCCCGCCGGCGCCTACTACGGCGCCCAGACGCAGCGGGCGGTGGAGAACTTTCCGATCAGCGGGCTGACCGCCCCGGCTGAGCTCATCGTCGCCACCGTTCAGGTCAAGAAGGCGGCCGCCGCCGCGAATCGCGAGCTCGGACGGCTGCCCACTCGCATCGCCGCGGCGATCGTGCGCGCCGCCGACGAAGTCCTCGGCGGCGGGCTGCGCGATCAATTCGTGGTCGACGTCTACCAGGCGGGCGCGGGCACGTCGCACAACATGAACACGAACGAGGTGCTGGCCAACCGGGCCGGGGAAATCCTCGGCGGCGCGCGCGGGACATACGCGCTCGTGCACCCCAACGATCACGTCAACATGGGGCAGTCGAGCAACGACGTCTTCCCGACCGCGACCAGATTGGCGATTCACGCCCTGGTCGATCCGCTGGTCGAGGCGGCGTCCGACCTGGCGGCAGGACTCGAGGAGAAGCGCCGCGAGTTCGCGGGCGTGCTGAAGACCGGCCGAACGCACCTGCAGGACGCGGTGCCGATCACCCTCGGGCAGGAATTCGGCGGCTACGCGGCGAACATCGAGCGCGCCACGCGCGACCTGGCCGGGACCGCGTACAACCTGCTCGAGCTGAACCTCGGTGCGACCGCCGTCGGCACCGGCTTGAACGCGGGGGACGATTACACCGAGCGCGCCATCGCCAACCTCGCCTCGTATACCGGTGCGGCGGTGCGTCCTGCGGAAAACCGGTTTCGCGTCACTCAGAGCATGGGGGACGTGCTCGCGTTTTCCGGCGCGCTGCGGCGGCTCGCCAGCGAAGTGAGCAAGCTGGCGTCCGATCTGCGGCTGCTGAGCATGGGACCGCGCGCGGGGATCGCCGAGATTCGTCTGCCAGCCGTGCAGCCGGGTTCCTCGATCATGCCCGGCAAGGTCAATCCCTCGGTGCCTGAGATGGTCAACCAGGTGTGTTACCAGGTCTACGGCTGTGACGCGGCGATCAATGCCGCGCGCGACGCCGGCCAGCTCGAGCTGAACGTGATGATGCCGGTGATCGCGTGGAACGCATTGCACGCGACACGGATCCTGACCAACGCCATGCGGGTGCTGCAGACGCGATGCGTCAGCGGCATCCGCGCCGATGAGGAGCGCTGCCGGGAACTGCTCGATCGGAGCACCGCGCTCGCCACCGCGCTGAGCCCGTACATCGGCTACGCGGCGACAGCGGACATCGCCAAGACCGCGGTGACCAGCGGACGCTCGATCCGCGATCTGGCTCGCGAGCGCAAGCTCCTCGCCGAAGACCTCCTCGACCGGATCCTGTCGGCGGAGGCCATGACGTCACCGGGGGTAGCCGGGCAGAACACCGATGAGACACGCACGAAGACTAGTGGCGCTGATCGGCCTCGCGCTCGCGCTGGGCGCCGCCCTGCCGGCGGCGCAGCACGCGCGGCTGTTCCGTCCGGAGGATCTGGGCGAGCTCGAGGGACCGGATCGCAAGGAGTGGCAGCGGCCGGACAAGATCATGGACGCGCTCGGGGTCGGGGAAGCAAGCGTCGTCGCTGACCTCGGCGCCGGCAGCGGCTGGTTCACGATTCAGCTGGCGGTGCGGGTCGGTCCGAACGGCGTGGTCTATGCCGAAGACATCCAGCGGCAGATGATTGCGTCGATTGCCGGCCGGGTCGAGCGGATCGGCCTCAAGAACGTCAGGACGGTTCTCGGCACGGGCGACGATCCCAAACTGCCGAAGCCGGTCGACGCGGTGCTCATCGTCGACGCCTACCACGAGATGGAGCACCCGGTGGTGCTGCTCCGCAATGTGGCGAAGTCGCTGAAGCCCGCAGTCATGGAAGCGGGCGCCTACGTCGGCGGAGGGCGAATTGGCATCGTCGACTTCACGAAGGATGGCGGCGGACCTGGCCCGCCGATGGAGGAGCGCATCGATCCGGAGCGCGTCATCCGCGACGCCCAGGCCGCGGGGCTGGTCCTTCGATCGCGGGAGACGTTCCTCAAGTACCAATACATGCTCGTCTTCGAACAACCGCGTCGATGATCGCGGTCCCGTCATTTTTCGCGGAGTATCAGTCCCTCGTCGACGCAGACCTCGCCCGGATGCTTGATCCGGGATCCGAGGTCCGGGATCCGGGATCCGGGACTCGGAAGTCGCAGGCCGCCAGTCCCCAGCCCCGAGCCCAGAGCCCTGGCGATCGCGTCTCGCGATCGATGGCCTACACGGTGCTCGCGCCGTCCAAGCGGGTGCGGCCGGTCCTGACCCTTCTCTCGGCGCAACTCTGCGGCGGACCGCCGGCGCGCGCGATTCCGGCGGCGGCGGCGATCGAGCTCGTGCACGCGGCGTCGCTGATCCTCGACGACCTGCCATCGATGGATGATGCGCCGCTGCGGCGAGGCCGGAAAGCAAACCACCTCGAGTTCGGCGAGTCGATCGCGATTCTGGCCGCCTTTGCCCTGCTGAATCTTGCCTACGGCACACTGGCCCGCGCCTACGACGCGCCGCTCTCGGCGCGGCTGTCGTCGCTGCTCGCGGACGCGGTCGGCACCGACGGACTGATCGCCGGACAGGCGGCGGACCTGCTGGCCACGGACCAGCAGGTCACCTTCGACGGGCTCGAGCGGATCCATCGCGGCAAGACCGGCGCGCTGTTCAGCGCCGCCGCGACCTCGGGCGCCATCGTCGCGGGCGCGCCGGCGGACGCGGTCGCCAGCCTGGCGTCATACGCAAAAAATCTGGGCCTTGCGTTTCAGATCGTCGACGATCTGCTGGATGTCGAAGGGGACCCGGCGGAAACAGGCAAGGCGATCCGGGAAGACGCCCGAAAGACCACTTTCGTGTCCTTCAGCGGCGTCGCGGGGGCACGGCAGCTCGCCGCGGAGCTCTGTCAGACTGCCGATCGCGCGCTGACGCCGTTCGGGCGGCGCGCCGACCGTCTGCGCGAGCTCTCCGCATTCGTCGCGGGCAGGAGCTGGTAGGGGGGCTTGCAGGCGGGAGTGTGGCGTCCGTGCGTGTGTTGTGGATCGATCCGATTTTTTATGATCCCGTAGCTTCCACGTAGCAATTCCGTGGCTTCCGCCTTCAGGCGGAAGGACAAGCCATACGAGTCAACTCAAAACCCGACACGACAGAGGCAATGAGGAGCCTCCCAACACGTGACTGAACCGGTGCACGACCCGCGCGTCGACGAGCTGCGGCTGCGCTTGCGCGCACTCGGCTACCTGGACGCAGGCGTCAACAGGTTCGTGCTCGGTCCCGCGGTCGAATCCCGGCGGCCCGTCGTCATCGCGCTGCTGGCCAGCCTGCGCGTCGGACTGATCGCGGCTGCGCTGCTCGGTCCGGCCGCGGCGATCGGGCTGGGCGTGCGCCTGCCGGGCCTCGTGACCGGACCGCGCGACGCCATCGTGATCGCCCTGTACATGGGGGCGCTCTTCGGCGCCGCCGTCTCCCTCGCTGCATTTGCCGCCAGCATCCTCGTCGCGTCACTGGCGGGGCACCGTGTCGCGCGGCGCGCGGCGACGTTGTCGAACGCCGCGGGGGCGGCCGTTTCGATCGCGTGCCTCGCCTACCTGACGCTCTGGTGGCGCTCGGCCAATGCCGGGTTCGGCTGGTCCGCGCCAGTCTGGACCGGCTTCGCACTGATCGTGGCGGTCGCGATCAGTCTGCTCCTGGGCCGCGCCGTCCGGGCGAC
>JBDTSX010000323.1:0-6253 GCA_039930925.1 Acidobacteriota bacterium
GTACCACATCTTCAACCAGTACGTGGTCAGGATTCCTGAGCGGGATCGGGTCCGCCAGCTCCTCGCCGCCGCCGGAATCGGCACGGAGATCTACTACCCGGTGCCGTTTCACCTGCAGGAGTGCTTCGCGTCCCTCGGTTACGCGCGCGGGGACTTTCCGCAGGCCGAAGCGGCCGCCGACAGCTCGCTCGCCCTGCCGATTTACGGCGAGCTGGCCGTCGATCAGCAGGAAGCTGTGGTCAATGCGATCCGCGCCGCTGTTCGAGCCTGATGCGCGTCCTGCTCACCGGTGCGCGCGGGCTGCTTGGCGCGGCGATCGTCCGGGAGTTTTCCGGGATCGCGGATGTGCATCCATTCGGACACCAGGAGCTCGACATCTCCGACGAATCAGCGGCGCTGGCGGCGCTGGAGGCGGTGCTCCCGGACGTCGTCATCAACTGCGCCGCATATAACGACGTGGACGGCGCGGAAGCCGATGCCGACGCGGCGCTGCGCGTCAACGCCTTTGGGGTCCTCGCGCTGGCGCGCGCGGCGCGGTCCACCGGCGCCACGCTCGTGCACTACAGCACGGACTTCGTCTTCGACGGCGAGGCGGATCGGCCGTACACGGAAGCGGATCGGCCCAATCCGCGCAGCGTGTACGCGACGTCGAAGCTGCTGGGGGACTGGCTCGCGGAAGACGCGCCGCGCGCGTACGTCCTGCGGGTCGAGAGCCTGTTCGGCCATCCGGCGGAAGGCCGCGGACCGCGCGGCAGTGTCGCGGCGATGGTCGAGCGCATCCGGCACGGTGACGAGGTGCCGGTATTCGTCGATCGCACGGTGTCGCCGGGCTATACCGCCGACATCGCCTGGGCGACCCGGCGGCTCGTCGAAGGGCAGGTGGCGCCAGGCCTGTATCACTGCGTGAACGGCGGCTCCGCGTCGTGGGCGGGGATCGCGGAGGAGGTGGCCCGTCTGGTCGGGCATCCGCTGCGCATGAAGCCGCTGACGCTGGCCGCCGCGGCCCTGGCGGCGCAGCGTCCGCGATACTGTGCGCTGTCGAACGACAAGCTGGCCGGAGTGGGCATCGCGATGCCCTCGTGGCAGGATGCGCTCGCGCGCTATCTGCAGGGATAGAGGTGATACAGGTGGCCTGCACAATCGCCATCGTCCGGCTGAAGCCGGACGCCACGACGGCCTCGAAACCGGCAACGAGCCGAGATCGGCCCCTGCAGTCAGGACCCGGCCCTCGAGCGATCCCGTATGTCCGATGACACCACGCGTCACGCCAACGTCTTTGTGCACCCGCAGGCTCTCTGCGAGAGCGCGACGGTTGGCGAGAACACTCGCATCTGGGCGTTCTCCCATGTCCTGGCAGGGGCGCGCATCGGCGCGCACTGCAACATCTGCGATCACGTCTTCGTCGAGAACGACGTGGTCGTCGGCGACCGGGTGACCGTGAAGTGCGGCGTGCAACTCTGGGACGGACTCCGGATCGCGGATGACGTGTTCATCGGGCCGAACGTGACGTTCTCGAACGACAAGTACCCGAAGAGCAAGCAGTATCAGGCCGTCGTTGAGCAGACCCACATCGGGCGGGGCGCCTCGATTGGCGGGGGAGCCGCGATTCTTCCCGGCCTGCACATCGGTGCGCGGGCGCTGGTCGGCGCCGGGTCGGTCGTCACGCACGACGTGCCGGCGCGGGCGGTCGTCTCCGGCAATCCCGCGCGCATCGTCGGCTACGTGGACACCAAGCGGTCAACGCCGGCGCCGCCCACGCGGCGCGATCGGCAGGCGATGGAGACATCGGTCGGGCGTGTCGTGCTGCATCGGCTGCTGGTCGCGGAGGATCTGCGCGGCAGCCTCTCGGCCGGGGAGTTCGCGACTGAGATCCCGTTCGTGCCGAAGCGCTACTTCATGGTCTTCGACGTTCCCGGCAAGGACGTGCGGGGCGAGCATGCGCACCGCCTCTGCCATCAGTTTCTCGTCTGCGCGCGCGGTTCCCTGAGTGTGGTGGTGGACGATGGCACGGCGAGTGAGGAGATCGTGCTCGACGGTCCGCACCTCGGGTTGTATGTGCCGCCGATGATCTGGGCGGTGCAATACAAATATTCGGCGGATGCGCTGCTCCTCGTCTTTGCGTCTGACCCCTACGATCCAGGCGACTATATTCGCGACTACGACGAGTTCCTCGCGGCAATATAGACGTCGCAATCGTCCGGCTGAAGCCGGACGCCACAGATGATGGTCAACTCCATTGTCCGGCTGAAGCCGGACGCCGCAGATGACTGGTGTCCCAGCGGCTACCGATCGAAGCGGTCGGTCGTGCGAATCACGAAGTTCGGCCGGCCGCGGGCGTTCTGCAGCGAAAGCCAGAGATACTGGCCGATGATGCCCAGGCCGAGCGCCGTCAGCCCGCCGAAGAACGTGATCACCAGCATCAGCGGCGTGTAGCCGAGCACCGGCACGCGCCCGAGCGACCACACCACGAAGACCGTCACGGCCGCGACGAGCGCGAGCGTGGTACCGGCGGCGCCCAGGAACAACAACACCCTGATCGGAAGATCGGTGAAGCTGAAGATGCTGTCGAGCGCGTAGCGGAACTTGCGCCCGAATGTCCATGCGCTCCGACCTTCCAAGCGTGCCCGGCGCGCGTAGGGGACGAACGTGCGCCGGAACCCGAGCCAGAGCAGGAGCGCGATGAGGTTGGTATTGGCCTCCTTCAGCTCCAGCAGACGATCGCACACCTGGCGGGTGCAGCCGAAGACGTCCACGCCCCCTCTGGGCATGTCCCTGATAACGAATCGCCGGTAGAGACCCCAGAACAACTCCGAGAGCAACTGCGACCACCAGGGATCGGCGCGCCGGGTGCGATGGCCCAGCACCACATCGGCCTCGCCGGAGATCAGGATGCGGTGGAACTCGAGAATCAGTTCCGGCGGCTCTTGCAGATCGGCGGCAATAGCCGCCAGGTAGCCGCCGCGGGCGGTTCGCAGTCCGGCCGCAATAGCCGCGAACGAACCGAAGTTCCGGCTCAGTTCGACGAGCTGCGTCCGGAGAGGCCAGGTGGGGAGGTGCTCCTGCAGAATGCGGAGAGACGCGTCCTTCGAGCCGTCCACGACGAAGACGATCTCGAGATCGTCGCCGAGCCGGGCGGCAAATGCCTCGAGCTCGCGAAACAGACGAGGCAGATTCTCCTGGTTGTTGTAGACGGGAATCACGAGCGACAGCATCTATCCGGTCCTCCCGGTCCCGCGCGGCTCAGCGCAGCCGGTACAGCGTGAAATCTTCAATGCGTGTTTCCAGCGCGTAGGCACCGAGGAGCGTGACGATGGCGGGGTCGCCGGGAAGGGCATCCACTGCTTGGCCCATCGCCGACGTGGAGTTGAGCCGTTCGAAGATCACGTAGCGGGGACGCACCTCGGCGAGCCGATCGGCGACGGCCTGGAGCCGGAAAGACGGATCCGGGAAATCGGTCTCGACGAAAAAATTGACGCGCAGGAAGCGATGCGCCGTCAGACGATCGGATGCGAAATATACGCCTGCGCCGTTGATGCCGAACAGGAAGATCGGCTCGTCCGCGGTCGTGTGCGCGCGGACGTAGGCGGCGAGCTCGGCGTTCGCGCGAGCGGAGTAGCCGCGATGGTTGGCGTACCCGCCGAATCGATCCAGATACGCGGTCTGGTCGGTGCGGCCGCGGAGCACATCGACGTCCGCGCGCGCGGAGTCGATCACCTTGGCCACGTAGTGCCGTTCGGTCATCACGCCGAGCATCAGCGCGGCGGTGCCCGCGGCGAGCAGTCGGCGAGGGCGCGACTTCCCGGCATTCTCGGCCAGGAGCCAGGCCGCGAGTAGCGCGAGCGGCGCAAACGCCTGAATGAAGTAGCTGTTGAAGAGCCGCGCGCCGTTCACGACAATCACCAGCGCGGCGGCTCCGCCCCAGACCACCGCCAGCCCGGCGAGCGGCGTCAGCCGGCGTCGTCGCGCCATCTCCCACCCGAGGGCCAACCAGCCCGCGGCCCCTGCCAGCCACAGCGGATCCGTCTTGACGCGCAGCCACACGGCCTTCGAGAAATCGACGGCGTACCCGCCCAGCGTGAATCCCTGTGCGACGTAGAAGCGGTTGAACTCCACCACCGCGACGCGGGCGTCGTGCAGAAGCCCCAGCCGCCAGAGCCAGGCAAGCGTGATCGCGGGGAGGACACCGGCCGCGAATGCGGAGATGAGGCACGGACGAATCAATCCGCCGAGGCGATCGTTCGTGGTGCGTGGTTCGACCACTGCCGACCGCGCCCGAGTTGCCGTGGACGCCGGGGGCATCCCGACCCCGGCGGGTCCGGACGTGGCCTGCGGGTGCCGGTAGATGGCGATCCACAGCAGGATCGCTGGAAAGTACAGCCCCGCATTGGGCTTGAGGACGACCGCCGCTCCGGCGAACAATCCCACACCCGCGGCAAGCACGAGCGAGCCGCTCTCTCGAAATCGCACCGCGCACCAGACGCTCGCGGAAACGCAGGCGACGATGAACGTTTCGCAGACGCTGCGTTCGAGAAAGCCGCTGTTCCGATAGAGCCACGCGGGCATCGTCAGGGCGGCATAGAGCGCGGCGGCGAGTGCGCCGGTCAGCCGGCTGCCGAGCCGTGCGGCAATCGCGTAGAGGAGGAGAGTGGTGGCGGCGGATGCGAGGACGTCGAGCCACGCGACGGCCGACGGGGCCCATCCGAAGATCCGGAACGCGGAGAGATAGAGGAAGTAGATGCCGGGCGGCCGCTGCTCCCAGACATCACGGTAGAGCAGTTGTCCGCGCGACATGCCGCGGACGGCCGAAGCCCACAGGCTCTGGTCGATTCCGAGGGGTTCCGCGATGGAGGCGCACCTGACGAGGAGCGCGGACACCGCCACGACCGTCAGCGCAATCGACAGGGCCGTCCCGTAGGCGGGCAGAACCCGTTGCGGGGCGCGAATACCGATGACCATCGGGCGTGTAGTATGTCACGGCGTCTACGAGCGGGGCGCCCCCGATCCAGCATCTGGCGGCACTCGCGCGAGCCGTGCAGACCGCGAGCGAGCTACGCGGACCTGCGCTCCCGAACCAGGCGCGCGACGCGCGCGCCAATCGCGAGGCACGACGTCAGGCCCGGCGAATCGATCCCGGCGGCGTGAATCAGCGCCGGCTGGTTCGCATCCGCACGGACGAGGAAATCGGCGAACTGCTCCTGGGGCGGATGGAGCTTCGGCCGGATCCCGCTGCCGCCGTAGACGATGTCCTCGAGGGTCAGCGACGGCAACAGCAGCCGCGCCGGTTCGACGAAGTCTTCGAGCGGAAGCCGGTCTCTCTCGTAGTCGTCCTTGTCGCGTTGATACCGCGCGGTCGGACCGAGCAGCACGGCGCCGCCGGTCGTCCGGGTCAGGTGCACGCCCAGGCCGTGGCCCGAGGCATGCGGGAGTGGGTAGACCAGCCCGGTGACCCACTGACGCCGCGACGCGCGCAGCTCGGCGTACTCGCCGCGGCACGGATAAATCGTGAACGGCTCTCCGCCGAAGGCGCGCGACACGTCATCGGCCAACAGTCCGCCGGCATTGACGACGGTGCGCGCCGACACGATCTCGCGCTCGAGCCTGAGATCGAACCCGTGCGATCGCGGCACGGCGTCGAGGAGCGTCGCGCCGCGCAGCAGCACCGCGTTCGCTGATTCCGCGCGCCGCAGCAGCGCGCGAATCAGCGCTTCCGCCTCGACCCGTCCGGTGGCGGGAGACCAGAGCGCCGCGTACGCCGCGACCTGTGGCTCGCGCGTGCGGAGGAACCGCGCGTCGGTGATTTCGAGACCGGGCACGCCGTTCGCGCGGCCGAGCCGCTCGAGCGCTTCGAGCGCGGGGACCTCTCCCTCGTCGGCGGCGACGATGAATTTGCCGCAGCGATCGTGCGGCACGTCGTTCGCGGCGCAGAACGCGTACATCCGCTCGGCCCCTTCGACGCACAGTGCCGCCTTCAACGATCCGGTCGGATAGTAGATGCCGGCGTGGATGACGCCGCTGTTGTGCGTGCTGGTTTCCATCCCCGGGCGCGGACGGCGCTCGATGATGCAGACGGACAGCCCGGCCTGCGCGAGCTCGGCGGCCGCCGCCAGTCCGGTCACGCCGGCGCCAATCACGGCGACGTCCACGATGTGGTCCGGGTGATGCGTGGTGGTGGAGGTCAATGGGACGGGATCGGAATGGGAATCGGGATCCGGGGCCCGGGATCCGGGATCCGCCGGATCCGGGCTGCGATTGT
>JBDTSX010000324.1:0-6249 GCA_039930925.1 Acidobacteriota bacterium
GCCGTCGAGCACGTAGTGATCGCCGGCGAGCCTCCTCGCCGTCAGGTTCTGCTGCTGGTACGCATGGCAGCCGGCAAGCGAGCCCTGCGCGCGCGCGGCAGCCGGCGCTCCGAACCATTCGGAGACCAGGCACACAGTCAGAATGAACGTGAAGCGGAACATGAAATTCGTGTGATTCTGCGGCCGAAAATCATCGAAGAATATCACGCAGGGGACCGATCAGAAAGATCGAACCGGCCGCGACGACGCGGCCGCCGCGGGCGACGGCATGCGCCAGCGCGGCCCCTGGATCCTCGATCGCCACGATCCGGGCCACCCCATCAACGAGCGGCGCGGCGAGTGCGGCAAGCGCCGACGCAGGCAGAGCGCGTGCGGTCGGCGCGGTCGTGCAGACGATCGCAGCGCAGCGCGGGACGAGCGGCTCCAGGATGCCGCGCACATCCTTGTCCTGCATCGCCGCGAACACCAGCGTCACCTCCGACCAGCCGAGGTCCTGGAGATAGGACGCGAGGGCGCGGGCGCCGGCCGGGTTATGCGCCGCGTCGAGCAGCACGTCCGCGGCGCCGGCCTGGAACCGCTCGAGGCGCGCCGGCCAGTCGGCGCGAGTCAGCCCGGCGCGCACCGCGTCGGTGGAGATCGCGAAGCCGGCGCGCGAGATCGCCTCGAGGAGCGCGACCGCCACCGCGGCATTGTCGCGCTGATGGCGTCCGCGGAGCGCAAGCCGGATGCCCTTCAGCGGCCACGCCGGCGTGTCGAGGTCGAGCAGCGGGTTGGCGAGCGCGGCGAACGGTCCACTCGTCGGCCCGGATCGAGTCGAATCCGCTTCGGCCGCCTCTTCGACACGCACGCGATCGGTCGCCCGCACCATCGGCGCGCCGCACGCCGCCGCGATCGCACTGACCACCGTGTCGGCGGCCGCTGGCAGCGGGCCGCAGATCATCGGGACGCCCGGCTTGATGATGCCCGCCTTCTCGCGCGCGATTGACTCGATCGAGTTGCCGAGCTGTGCCTGGTGATCGAAGTCGATCGAGGTGATCGCCGTGGCGATTGGGGCGACCACGTTGGTGGCGTCGAGTCGGCCGCCGAGACCGACTTCGAGCACCGCGATCTCGATCGCGGCCCGGCGAAAGAGCTCGAACGCGATCGCCGTCGTGCACTCGAAGAAGGTCGGCAAGGTTGCGAGCCCGCCGCTGCGGACCAGCGCTTCGGCCGCCTGCTGTACGCGCGCGGCCGCCTGGCGGAGCGTATCGGTCGAGACTTCCGCCCCGTCCAGCACGAAGCGTTCTTCGACGCGGACGAGGTGAGGCGAGGTGTAGCGCGCGGTGCGGTGGCCGGCGGCGCGAAGCGCTGTCTCCACCATCACGGTCACGGAGCCCTTGCCATTCGTGCCGGCGACGAGAACCGATGGGAAGCTCCGCTCCGGGTGGCCGAGGGTATCGCAGAGCCTCGTCATGTTCTCGAGGCCGAACTTCATCCCCAGGCGTTCGAGACTGAACAGGAACTCGAGCGGATCGGAAGGCGTCACCACAACTCGCGCCGGAGCTTGAATGTCGAGCCTGACGGCTCACCTAGACCGGTGCGGGTGCCGCCACCGCCACCACCGCGGCCGGGGCGGGGGCGGCCAGTCCGGCGCCGCCGAACCGCAGCACGCGGACCACGGTCTCTTTCAGTTCGCGCCGATCGACGACGAGATCCAGCATGCCGTGTTCCACGAGGAACTCGCTGCGCTGGAATCCCTCGGGCAGTTTCTGCCGGATCGTCTGCTCGATCACGCGCGGCCCCGCGAAGCCGATCAGCGCCTTGGGCTCGGCGATGTTGACGTCTCCGAGCATCGCGAAGCTCGCGGTGACGCCGCCGGTCGTGGGATCGGTCAGGATCGAGATGTACGGCAGCTTCGCGCGATCCAGCCGCGCCAGCGCGGCGCTGATCTTGGCCATCTGCATCAATGAGAGCGCCCCTTCCATCATCCGAGCGCCGCCCGAGGCGGAGACGATGACGACCGGGAGGCGCGCCGTGGTGGCGCGCTCGATCGCGCGGGTGATCTTTTCGCCGACCACCACCCCCATGCTGCCGCCGATGAACCCGTATTCCATCGCCGCGATGACACAGTCGATCCCGCCGACGCGTCCGGTCGCCGTGATCACCGCGTCCTGCTTCCCGGTGCTCGCGATGGTCGTTTCGAGCCGCTTCCAGTACGGCTTGGTATCGGTGAACTGCAGCGGATCGGTCGACCTCAGCCCCGGATCATGCTCCTGCCATTCGCCGTCGAACAGCGTCCGCAGACGCTCCGTGGCGGTCAGGCGGAAGTGATGGCCGCATTTGTTGCAGACGCTCAGACTGGCCGCCAGGTCCTTGTTGTAGATGATGTTCGCGCAGGACGGGCACTTGACCCAGAGCCCTTCCGGCACTCGGCTCTTGTCCGGCGGCGGCTCGATCGGTTTTCGCTCCTTCTTGAACCAGGCCATGACCGCAGCATACACGAGTCTTTAGTCGGTGGTCGTTAGTCGGGAGTCGGGAGTCGGGAGTCGGGAGTCGGGAGTCGGGAGTCGGGAGTCGGGAGTCGAGAGTCGGGAGTCGGGAGTCGGGAGTCGGGAGTCGCGAGTCGGGAGTCGCGAGTCGGACGTCGGGGGTCGGGGGTCGCGGTCGGACAGCCGTCCCCATCGACTGTGACCGATAGCGTCGGCCACCGACTGTGACCAACGACTAACGACTAACGACTGTCATGCCGTGGAACATAGTAGCGGGTGCCCTTGCCCATCTGGCGCAGCTGGCGTTCGAGGTCGGCGAGCGCGTCTTCGCCCCAGGACAGATCGAATTGAGAGGTCTCGACCACCAGCAAGGGGCTGGCGCTGTAGTGGAAGAAGAAGTGGGTATAGGCCTCGTTCAGCTCGCGGATGTAGTCGTCGCCGAGCGGGGCCAGCTCCGGGTTGGCGCGTTCCCGCTCGCGAAGCCGCCGGCGCAGCACATCGGTCGGCGCCTGCAGGTAGATCACCAGGTCAGGCGACGGCATGCCTTCGGTCACGAGATCGTAGAGCCGTTGATAGATGAACAGTTCGTTGTCGTCGAGATTCAAATACGCGTAGATTTTGTCCCGATCGAACAGGTAGTCGCAGATCGTGAGCTGGCTGAAGAGATCGCTCTGGCGCAGAGCAGTCTGTTGCCGATGACGCGACAATGTGTAGAAGAGCTGGGCCTGGAACGCGGCGCCGGGACGCTCTGCGTAAAAATCAGCCAGGAATGGATTGTCGGTCTCGTCGAGGACCACCGTCGCATCGAGCCGGGAGCCCAACCGGTCGGCGAGCAGGGATGTGCCGACGCCGGCCGGACCTTCGATCGCGATGTAACGGAAGTCGAGGGTTGAACCCAATGGTGTCCAGATGCTGACGCGCGAGCAAAGTATAGCCAAACCCGCCGGGTGATTGCGATAGCATGGTCCGCGTACCCCGCGGCGTTCGCCGATCGCACGACCGGTCCGCGGCGCCGGACTCCACGCGAGATACTAATTAGTGTGAGTACGCGTCCGCCCCAGGCGGACCGACGTCTGACCGGACACCATCCAATGCCCCAGCCCTCCACAGTTTGTGATGCGGGACCCCACACGCGTCTCTGTTCCGTCGTTCCCGCACCGGCCCTCCTGACGGCGGCCGCAATCATGATCGTGTCGGCGGCGGGTTGCGCGAGCGCCCCACCCGCCGCCCCCGCGCCGGTGGCCACGCGGTTCGAGCAGAAGATGGGATGGATCCTGCAGCTCGAAAACCGCCGGATTCTCCGGCTCGAAACGCCAGCTCCGGCGGCCCCTCCGCCGGTGGTCCCCCGGCGCGGACGCGCCACAGCGCCGGTGGCCGTTCCCCCCGTTCCGGATCTCGCCGTGCTGGTGACCGACGCGGAACCTCGCCTCCGACGGCGGGCCGCCATGGCGATCGGCCGCGTCGGGCTCGCCGAGGGGATCAAGCCGCTGACGACGACCCTCGTGGACGCGGATCCCGAGGTGCGCGAGATCGCGGCCTTCGCGCTCGGCCTCATCGGTGATGCGAGCGCGGCGCCGCCGCTGCTCGCCGCGCTGACCGACAGCTCTCCGATTGTTCGCGGCCGTGCCGCCGAGGCGCTCGGCCAGATCGACGCAACCAGCGCCGCGGAGGCGATTGGACGCATGGCCGGCGAGTACGGCCGCAGCCCGGTCGTCGCGTCGATGCCGCCGGAGGCCGAGCAGTGGCCAGGTCCACCGGAGGCCGAAGCGTTCCGGTTGGGGATCGCCGCGCTGGTCAGGCTGAAGGCGTACGAGCCGCTTGCCGCCGCGGTGCTCGATCAGAACGGCCGTCCGGTCACCCCGTGGTGGCCGGTCGCGTATGCGCTCGGCCGCATCGGCGACCAGCGCGCGCAGCCGGCGTTGCTGCAGCTGCTCCGCGCCCCGGGCAAGTACTCGGCCGCGTTTGCGGCTCGCGGGCTCGGCGTGATCAAGGATCCGGCCGCGGTCGATCCGCTCGTGGCGCTGCTCCGCGCGCCGGAGACGCCGCTCGAGGTGGTCGTCTCAGCGGTGCGCGCGCTCGCCGCGATTGGCGACAGCCGCGCCGCGGCCGCGCTCGCCGCCCTCGCCTCGGAGGCCGGCGTCAACCCGAACCTGCGCCTGGAAATCGCCACCGCGCTGGGCACCCTGAAAGCGCCCGAGGGACTGCCGATCGTTCAGGACTTCCTGACCGATCCCTGGCCCGCGATGCGGGCCGCGGCGCTGCACGCCGCGGCGGCGATCGATCCGGAGACCTTCGTGCTGGTCCTCTCGAGCATGGATGCCGACAACCAGTGGAGCGTGCGCGCGGCGCTCGCCGAGGCGCTCGCCACGCTCCCCTCGGAGGTCGCGCTGCCGCGCGTCCGCGCGATGTTGCATGACTCCGACAAGCGCGTGCTGCCGACGGTCTTTGCCGCCCTGGTGCGCCTGAAAGCGCCCGACGTGGCGGCGCTGGCGCTGGCATCGTTGAAGGAGCCGGACTTCGCCGTGCGTGCGGCGGCGGCGAAGATCGTCGGCGACCTCAAACCGGCGGAGGGGCCGCCGGCACTACGGGATGCCCTCGCCCTCGCGCAGCCCGACGCCGCGAACGACGTGCGCCTCGCGATTCTGGCGGCGCTCGCGGCATACGGACCGGGGGAGGCCACGGCCGCGCTGAAAGAGGGGCTGGCCGACAAGGATTGGGCGGTCCGGCTGCGCGCCGCCGAACTGCTGGGCAAGATTGATCCCGCCGGCGACTACCAGCACGCGATTCGTCCGGCGCCCGAAATGCCCGAGGCGACCTACGACGATGCGGAGCTGGTCGCGCCGGCCAACTCGCCGCACATCTTCATCGAGACGGCAAAAGGCACGATCGAGTTCGAGCTGGCGGTGCTCGACGCGCCGCAGACGACCCGCAACTTCATCCGCCTGGCGCGCGCGGGGTTCTTCAACGGTCTTCAGATCCACCGGGTGGTTCCCAACTTCGTCGTGCAGGACGGCGATCCCCGCGGCGATGGCGAGGGAGGCCCCGGCTACACCATCCGCGACGAGCTCAACGAACGCCCCTTCACGCGCGGCGCCGTCGGGATGGCGCTCTCCGGCAAGGACACCGGCGGCAGCCAGTTCTTCATCACCCATTCACCCCAGCCGCATCTCGATGCGAAGTACACGCTCTTCGGCCACGTCGTCAACGGCATCGAGGTGGTCGATCGGATCCAGCAGGGAGATCTGATCCAGCGGGTGCGGGTGTGGGACGGGAAGACGATCGAGTAGGACGGTGGGAGCGGACCGGACGGGGCGCGAATCAGAGAGAACGGAAAAAAGGGGGCGACAGCCGCCCCCTTTTTTTGGCGGGAGCGCTTAGCGCTTCTTCCCGGCCGCCTTCTTCTTGCCGCCCTTTGCGGTTTTCTTTGCCATTTGGTTATCCCCCCCTTCGTTTTGGGATTCCTGTCGCGAAGAGCCTCACCGCATCGCCGCTGCTGCCCGACCGGCACGCCAGCGCTCGACCGGTGCTCGTCGCCTCTCTGCATAACTCCCGCGACGCGGGAGGTCAGCACCAAGAAAATGGGGGTGCCAGCGTGCGACACCCCCAGAGGGCGAAGAAGCTTAGCGCTTCTTCCCGGCGGCCTTTTTCTTTCCGCCCTTTGCAGTCTTCTTAGCCATTCATTCCTCCTTGGAACTTGGCAGCTCAGCTTGTTACCGATTCACGACGGTTACAACAGGTGGGCTGAGCGATCCACCCTCATACAAGATGTAGATTATGGATG
>JBDTSX010000325.1:0-6229 GCA_039930925.1 Acidobacteriota bacterium
CGCTGTAGAACGGCGGCTGCAGGATGCCGGCGGGGAAGTTGATGTTGTTCTCGAGCGGGTTGTAGTACGCGTTGACCGTCGGCGGCGTCATCGCCCATTCAGACTTGTCCACCGGCTTGCCGATCTTCGCCAGTTGCCGGTGCAGCTCGAACACGTTGGCGCGCTGCGAGTTGCCGAGCGCGTCCCCGCGAACGATCCGGAGCGTCGAGTAGTCGCGCCAGCGGTCGGGATAGCCGATCTTGTTGGCCACCGACTTCAGCTTGGCCGCGGCCTGCGCCCGCGTCTCCGGTGACATCCAGGCAATTTCCTGGATGTCCTTGTCCATGGCGTGCTCGATCGCCTTCACCATTTCGAGCGTGCGCGTCTTGCCTTCGGCGCCGAACGCCTGCGCGATGAACGCCTTTCCGACCACTTCACCCAGATCGCCGTCGGTGTAATCGACGCATCGCTTCCAGCGCGGCCGCTGTTCACGGGCCCCGGTCAGCACCTTCGTGAACGCGAAGCTCTCGTCGACGAACGGCTTCGGCAGGAAGTTGGCGTTGCCGTTCAACATCTGCCAGCGCAGGTACGTCTTCAGGTCGGCGACCGGAGTGGACGCGAGCACCGCGTTCATGCCCTTCATGAACTCCGGCTGGCTCACATTGATGGCGGCCGCTGCCGGCACGTGCAGATCGCGCAGGTAGGCGGTCCAGTCGAACGCCGGGGTCAGGGCGCGCAGCTCCGCGGTCGTCATCTTGTGATACACGTTGGCCGGGGCGCGGCGGCTCACCCGATCGAGGGCCGACTTCGCCAGCGCCGTCTCGATGCGCATCACGGCCTGCGCTTCGGCGTCCGCCTGGGCGGCCGGATCGCCGGCCAGCTGCAGCATGCGGCCGACATGCGCGACGTATTCCTGCCGTAGCTTCTGCGAGTTCGCATCGTCCTTGAGGTAGTAATCGCGATCCGGCAGGCCGAGCCCGCCCTGATCGACAACAGCAATCACCGACGCGGCGTCCTTGAAGTCCGGCGATGAGCCGAACGAAAAGAAGACGTTGGCTCCCTTGCTATGAAGCGCCGCCAGAACGACCGGAAGGTCGGCCGCCGTGGCGATCGAACCGATGCGCTTGAAATCCTCGTCGAGCGGCGTCAATGCCTTGGACGCAATGGCGGTTTCGTCCATGCAGCTGCCGTAGTAGTCGCCGATCTTTCTCGTGTCCGCGTCAGTCGGCGCAGACGACGCCTGTTCGAGGACCTGGTGAAGGATTTCGTTGTTGCGCTCCTGCAGCTCGTGGAAGCGGCCGTAGCTGGACTGGTCGGCGGGCAGCGGGTGCTGGGCCAGCCAGCCGCCGCACGCGAACTGATAAAAATTGCCGCACGCGTCCGCGGTGCGGTCGAGCGCGGCGAGATCGAGCCCGGAGGTGCTGGCCGGTGCGCCCGGCTGCGCCGGAGCTGGCTGCTGCTCTGCACGGGCAGCACGCTGCGCGAGCGCGAGGCTGATGGACGCGCCGATCACGGCCAGTGCAAACGCTTTCGAACGCATTCGGACAAGTCCTTTCACTTCGCGCGTTCAACGAGGTTCCGGCGGCGCTACGATTTCACACTTTTCAGCCAGGCGGTGAGCTTGGGCGACTGCGCGGCAGCGAGATCCGAACAGACGCCGATCCGCTCGGTCGCCTGCTGCAGGGTGCGTTCCGCGTCGGGGACCGTGTGCACCGCGAAGAACTGGCGGATGCCGCCGAGCGTCCCGGCATCACAGAAGGAGGACAGCGCGCCGACGATCACGGTGTTGCCGACGAAGGCGCCGGTCTTCTTCTGCACCTCGGCCCAGCGCGCCTGCAGCAGCTTCCAGGCGAGCCCTTGCGCGTCGCGGTTGCCGAGCAGCGTGGAAATGAAGACCTTGGCGTCCTGATTGCGGACCTCAGCGCCCAGGATGTAGTCGAGCGTCCGGCGCACGAGCCGTGGATCGGTGAAGGACGCCAGCGCGTACATATAGCGGTAGTGTTCCTCCGGGGTCTTGGCCACTCTGCTCCGCGCCAGGTATTCTTCGTAGAGCGACGCATCGCCCGAGACCGCCGCCACCTGCACCGCGGCATTCAGCAGCGACGGCTCCGCCGTGCCTGGCTTCGCGAGCTCCTCGAGGACGACACTGCGCGCTTTGGCGATCACTTCCGGATCGCGTGCCGTGTAGCCGAGCGCCGAGACGAGGAGCGCCCGCAGCTCGCGGCGCTCGTCGGCTTCGCCGGCCGCCGGAGTCCAGCCGACATCCTGGAGCGTCGGCCGCAGCAGCGACGAGACCCACGCGCGATAGGGTGCCCGCGAGGCGTCGCCGGTCAGGTAGTCGCCAATCGTCGCGAGCGGTCCGGTGAGCGACTGGACGACGGCGGGCGTGCGCTCGGCCCTGAAGCCTGATGCCAGATCGAGGAACGTACCGACATCGTGGCGCTGCGCCCGGACCAGCGCCCACTCGTCCGAGAGCAACGCGATCCGCTCGCCGGGCTGAAGTGGTCCGATGTCGCGCGCGATGCTTCGCAGCATTTCGGGTGTGTTCACCACGCGGTAGTAGCCACGCCCGCCGGCGTTCGCCATCACCCACGGTGAACAGGCGTCGAGCCGGACGGTTTCGCTGGCCGATTCCAGCACGGCGCATGCGTTCTTGTTCCCGGGAGTCGTGAGGCACACGGGGATCGTCCAGGCTCGGGAGGCAGGACCCGGGACCGGGGATCCGCCGGACCGGGACAGGCCTCCGGCATTCGCTGCGGTGCGTGTTCCCGCGCGCCTCGTCCCAGTGGTTTCCGGGGGCACCTGCGCGAGGGTTGCGGCGCCGCGCCCCATGTCGCACTGGACCGCCGCGCTGACCAGCGGCACGCCGGGTTGATCGACGAACCCGGCCATGACGCGATCGACCGGCTTGCCCGTCGATGCCGTCAGCGTGCCCCAGAAGTCCTCCGCCCTGGCGTTCGAGTACTTGAACCGTTCGATATAGGCATTGACGCCCTTGCGAAACGCCTCCTCCCCGACCCACGCCTCGACCATCCGCAGGACCGCCGCTCCCTTTTCGTAGGCAATTGCGTCGAAGAGCTCGTTGATCTCCGCCGGGGTCGAGGCCTTCGCCCTGATCGGCCGCGTGGTCTGCAGCGAGTCGAGCGACATCGCCTTCTGGTTCGACTGGACCTCGTCGAGCTCGGCATGCCATTCCGGCTTCCAGGCCTTCAGCGGCTTGGTCTCCATCCAGTTCGCGAACCCTTCGTTCAGCCAGAGGTCGTCCCACCACCGCATCGTCACCAGATCGCCGAACCACTGGTGCGCCATTTCGTGCGCCAGCACGCTGGCGATGTTTTTCCGGACCGCGACCGAGGCCCCTTTCGGGTCGGCGAGCAGCAGGGTCTCGCGATAGAAGATCGCGCCGGTGTTCTCCATTGCGCCGGCGGCGAAGTCCGGCACGGCGACCACGTCGAGCTTCTTGAACGGGTACTTCACCGCGTAGTACTTATCGTAGTACTCGAGAATCTTCTCCGCCGCTTCGAGCGCGAAGCCGGTCTGGTCCTTCTTGTCGGGCGTCGAGCAGATGCGGATCGGGATGTTGTCGGCGCGGCCGCTGGTGCACTCGAAGTCGCCGACGGCGAGCGCCACCAGGTAGGTGGACATCTTTGGCGTGCTGTCGAAGGTGATGGTGTGCTTGCCGGCGCCGGGTCCGGGGGTATCGGACACCACCGCGCCGTTGGAGATGGCGTGGTCGGCCTGGTCGATCGTCGCGGCGATCGTGAACGTGGCCTTGAAGGCGGGCTCGTCGAACGACGGGAACATCCGTCGCGCGTCGGTGGCCTCCAGCTGGGTGACCGCGTAGCGCCGATTGTTGGCCTGGCTCAGGTAGAGGCCGCGCAACTGGTCGTTCAGGATGCCGCGGTATTCGATTGCGATCTCGGCCGGACCGGCCGGAATCGCGGCGGGCACCGTGACAGTCGCCTGCTCGCGCGCCGGGTCGAGCGACACACGAGCGGTCTGCGTCCGCCCCGCCGCGGTCACCGACACGTTCGTGAATTCAATCTCGGCGGCGTTCAGGATGATCGCGGTTGCAGGCCTGGAAAGAGTGACGCTGATGCGCTCGATCCCACCGAACGTGGCCGACGCGAGATCCGGCGTGACGGCAATGTCGTAGTGGCTGGGCACCACGGTGGCGGGCAGCCGCTGCGCCAGGGCCGGAGTAGCCACCAGCAGAAACACCAGGAAGAACCGGCAACGAGACATCTCTCCACCTCGGTTCGACGTTCGCGAGATCAACGGGGTCACCTATACTTTCCCCGTGAATCTAAAAGTGTACCCCACCGACCGGCCGTTCGCGGCGCTGGTTCTGGCCCATGGGGCGGGTGCGGGACAGACGAGCTCTTTCATGGTACGAACGGCAGCCGAGCTCTCGTCGCGAGGGCTCGTCGTCGCGACATTCGACTTCCCCTACATCACCGCCGGCCGCCACGTTCCCGACCGCGCGCCGGTACTCGAGGGGGCGTGGCGAGACGCGATTGATGCCGCGCGCGCGCAGCTCGGAGGCGTGCCGCTCGTCATCGGCGGTAAGTCGATGGGTGGCCGGATCTCGACGCACGTGGCGTCCCAGGGGGGCGTTGGCGCCCTCGCCGGGCTGGTGCTGCTTGGCTATCCACTTCATCCGCCCGGACGGCCCGAGCAGCGGCGCGACGCGCACCTTCCCGCCATAGCCGAGCCGATGCTGTTCGTGCAGGGGGCGCGCGATACGTTCGGTCGCGGCGACGAGATCCGGGCGCTCCTCCCGTCGCTGCGGCACGCCACGCTGCACGAGATTGGCGGGGGCGACCATTCCTTCAAAGTGCCGGGGGGCAAGGCGAAGCAGGAGCCGACCTTCCTGGGCGTGATGGACACGGTTGCGGAGTGGATCCGGTCGATCCTGGCTGGTTCCTCCGCCTGAACCCGGACGCCGCGATAGGCGGCGGATCCATGCGCTAGGATCCTCAGATGTCGAACGAGGAGCTTCATCTGATCGCCACCCCGACTCACGGGCGCGTGATCGTCCGCCGCGCGCGAGCCGCGGCCAGCCGGGGGCTGCTGGTCGGATTTCATGGCTACATGGAGACCGCCGAGCTCCAGATGGAACGGCTGGGCGGGATCCCCGGTGCGTCCACCTGGACGCTCGTATCGGTCCAGGGGCTGCACTGCTTCTATCGCGGCCGAACCCAGCAGGTGGTGGCCAGCTGGATGACCAGGCAGGACCGCGAGGCCGCCATTGCCGACAATCTCGAGTACGTCGCCTCGGCGCTCGATGCGGCGCCGCATGATGACGAGACCCCGATCGTCTATGCCGGGTTCTCTCAGGGCGTGGCGATGGCGTTCCGCGCCGCGGTCCGCGGGCGCCGCGCGGCTGCCGGCGTGATCGGAGTCGGGGGCGACATCCCGCCGGAGCTGCTCGCGGATTCCAGCGTGACCTTTCCACCGGTCCTGCTCGCGCGCGGCGAACGCGACGCGTGGCTCACACCGGACAGGTTCGACGCGGACACAGCGGCGCTGCGGTCCCGCAACGTCCCCCTCGCGTCTCTCGTGTTCGATGGCGCGCACGAATGGAACGCCGCGGTCTCGGCGGCGGCCGGAGAGTTCCTGGCGGGGCTGTGAAAGTCGTCGCGGAGCGCCGGCACGGTTCCACCCGTGTCTGGTCCACCATCCTTCGCTCGCCTTCGGCGAGCTTCGGCTCGGTAAACCAAGCGAGCTTCTGGCAAGCGGAGGATGCCGCGCCGTAGGCGGGCCGGCCTGCTCCGAACGAGCTCCCCGACTCGCCAAGGCTCCGGCGCGAACGAAAGCGGACGGCTCGGTCAACCACTCAAGCGTCTGCCAGGGGAGATGGGCTTGTTCGGTCCCGCAAACGATCTGGTGTGCCGAGTCTCTGCCAATGAAGAGCGCAGAGATTGGCATCGGTCCCACCCGAATCGCTCGGGAAGCTGCCATTTCCTCGAGCTACGTGCCAGAATGCCCGCGAGAGTGGGCGCCCATCGCCTGGGCATCCGACTTGCGCCGAGCTCGCCCAGCGACAAGAGATCTGCGACGAGTACGCAACGAACAACGCACTTGCAAACGGCGCACAGATCGCTCGCCGTTTCGATGGCGGTTATGCGACACCGGCACAGGGCGTGAGCAACCCTCCGGGCCGGCCTCGGGACGGCAGTGGGTGCAGAACCGGGGGGTTGCTCACGCCCCCTTCTCCATCAGTGATGCCGGCTAAGTGCGTTTCGTG
>JBDTSX010000326.1:0-6225 GCA_039930925.1 Acidobacteriota bacterium
CCGCCGGCAAGGAAGTGTTCGAGTCCACCCGCCTCGGGCTCAAGTACGACAAGGTGATCTCGAACATCGAGCGCCTGGTGCGCCTCCGCGCCGAGAGCGGCAAACGCCGCCCGAAGCTGATCCTGTCCTTCGTGCGCCAGAACAACTCAACCGACGAGCAGGCGTTCATCGAGCACTGGCGCGCGATTGCGGACAAGGTCCACGTCACGGATCTCCACAATTGGGCCGGGACGCTCAATACCGAATCGGACGTCAATTACCCGTGCTATCGCCCCTGGCTGACCTTCACGGTGCTGTGGGACGGACGGGTCTCGCTCTGCTGCGCCGACTTCGACGGCCGCACCGTGCTCGGCGACCTCAACACCTCGTCGATTCGCGACATCTGGAACGCGGAGCCCTACCGCGATGCCCGGCGCCAGCATCTCGAAAGCGGCGGTCCGGACATCTGCCGCGCCTGCGATCTGCCGCGCAAGGACTCCCCGCTCTGGATTTCCAAGCTGGCCTGACAGCACTCGGCGACTCATTTTTTCCGGCCGTCAACCGCGCCTGCCCGTCCAATGGGGAGGTATACTTGGTAGTCGGACGGAGCCAACTCATGCACAAAATTTTTCGCTGCGCGTCCGTGATGATCCTGGCCGGAGGGATCGCGCCGCTCGCCCAGGCCGGCGAGCTGAAACTGACGATCGGCAACGGCCGGGCCACGCTCATCGCCCAGGACGTGCCGCTCCGCCAGATCCTCGCGGAATGGGCCCGGCTGGGCCAGACCACGATCGTCAACGGCGACAAGCTGACCGGGCCGTCCGTGACGCTGCAGCTCGTTGACCGCCCCGAACGGGAAGTGCTCGAACTGCTCCTCCGCTCCGCCAGCGGCTATATCGCCGCGCAGCGGGAGGTGAACGTCCCCGGCGCCTCCGTCTTCGATCGCGTGATGATCCTCCCAACGAGCCGTGGCCCCGTCGGCACCGCCGCCACGACCGGCCCCTCACCGTTCCCGCGAGCCAACCTGGCGCAGCAGATGCCGCTCGCTGCGATGGACGATGACGAACCGCTCGATCCGAATAGCCCCAACGGGCCGAACGGACCGAACGGCGCGAATATTCCGATTCCGTTCGGGCCGAATGGGCCAATCGGTCCGAACGGGCCGTACGGCGTCAACGGACCCTTCGGTCCGAACGGCGTCAACCCGAACGGCGCCAACCCGAATTTTCCGAACGTGCCAGCGCAGAACGCTCCCGGCCAGCAGGCGCCGGTTCTGACATCGCCGCGCCCCGGCATGCTGCCCCCACCGCCCCAGGGCCAGCCGAATCCGTACGGACCGACCCAAGTGCCGAACAAGGCGAACATCCCGGGTTTAGGACCGGGCGGGGAATAAGGCTCAGGGCTGAAGGCTTAGGGGGCTTCAGTCCTTAGCCTTCGGCCTTCAGTCCTATTCAGCCCTAAGTCCTATAAGCTACACCGATGAGCGCCAGCCCACCGGTGGTGCGCCGCGGGGAGTACGCCGCGCGCGGTGATTACCATCGCGCGCCCGATCCGGACTGGGACTACTACCCCACCTATCTCGCCAAGCTCAAAGCGGTTCGCGGCTGGCTGGACGGCGCGGGCCCCGAGACGCGCGTCCTTGACGCCGGCTGCGGCGAGGGCGTGCTCGTCGACGAATACGCCGGGCGCCTGGCCATCGAGGGAATCGATCCGAACTATTCGTCGGATCACGTGCGCACCGGATCGTTGACCGCGCTGCCCTACGCCGACGGCGCCTTCGATCGCGCGCTGTGCCTCGACGTGCTCGAGCACCTCACGTTCGAAGAGCAGCCGCTCGCCTTGGGCGAGCTGTTCAGGGTCCTGCGGCACGGCGGGGAGCTGCTGGTCTCGGTGCCGAACCTGGCGCACCTGCAGTCGCGGGTGCACTTTCTGCTGCTCGGCCGCTTGATCCGGACCGCGTCGGAGTACAAGCATCCAGGCGACCGCCCCGCCGGCGAGTACATCGCGCTGGCCCGCGCGGCCGGATTCGAGCTGACGGCCAGGCGCGGGATCTTTCCGACGGTCCCGATCCTGACCCGCCTGATCCGGCGTCATCCGAGAGCGCTCCAGCCGCTGCACCGATGGCTCACGCGGCTGCTGCCGGTGCCGGGCTGGTGCTTCCTCAATCTCCTCACGCTCCGGAAACGCTGAAACCGTTGCTGCAGAAAGTCCGCGAGCTCTCGAAGAGCCTGGCGATCTACGGACTCGGCGACGTCGCCATCCAGGCGATCAACTTCCTCCTCCTCCCGCTCTACGTCACCTACCTCACTCGGACGGACTACGGCGTCCTCGCGCTGCTCGGCAGCATCGAAGCGCCGGTCAAGCTGTTCTTCCGCTGGGGGGTGGACGGCGCATTCATGCGCTACTGGTACGACTGCGAAGACGTTCGCGCGCGGCAGCGGCTCGCCAGCACGCTCTTCTTCTTTCTCCTCGCGGTGAACGGCACGCTCCTGGTCGTCTCGGTCGCGGCGGCGCCGGCGCTGTCAGCGCGACTCCTCCAGTCCCCCGGCTACACGCTCGCGCTGCAGCTGGTCCTGCTCAACACGTTCGTGATCGGCTTCACCTTCATCCCGTTCCACGTGCTCAGGATGGAAAAGCGCGCCCGCGAGTTCAGCGCCCTGACGGTGGCGCGCTCCGCCTCGACGCTCGTGCTCCGGATCCTGCTGGTGATGGGCATGGGGCTCGGGGTGATGGGGGTGGTCATCGCCGACATCGCCGTCACCGCCGTGATGATGGCGGTGATGCTGCGCTGGTTCCTGCCGCTGGTCCGGCCGGTGTTCTCGAAGCCGGTGCTCCGGCAGTCCCTCGCATTCGGCCTGCCGCGGATTCCGCACGGCCTCGCGCTGCAGGTGATGGCGGTCGGCGATCGGTTCGTGCTGAGCCGGTTCATGACGATCGCCGACGTTGGCGTCTATTCGATGGGGGTCAACATCGGGCTGATCGCGAAGATCGCGCTCGGCGCCTTCGAATACGCGTGGGCGCCGTTCTACTATGCGACCGCGCGCGAGCCGGACGCGCCGCGTGTGTTCAGCGCGGTCGCGACTTACGGCATCGCGGTGCTCGCCCTGATGACCGCCGGGCTCTCCGCGATCGCGGCCGACCTGCTCGATGTGGTCACGCGCGGGCAATACGTTGCCGCCGCGGGTGTCGTGACGTGGACCGCCGTCGGCGTCTTCTTCTACGGTGTCTACCTGCTGACGTCGATCGGCCTGAACATCACCAGCCGCACGCAGTACTACCCGGTGTCCACCGCGATCGGGGCGGTCTGCAATATCGGCCTCAACTTCCTGCTGATCCCGCGCTTCGGCATCATCGGGGCGGCGTGGGCCAACGCCGTCGCCTATGGGCTGCAGGCGGCCGTCGCGTATCGGCTGTCGCAGCGGTTCTACCCCGTCCGCTACGAGTACGGCCGGGCCGCCCGCGCGGTCGCCGCCGCGGTCATCGCCTGCGTCGTCGCGCGCGCGCTCCCCCGGATGCCGGCGTTCGCAGGTCTCGTCACGAGAGGCGTGACGGTCGTGGTCGTGACCGGTGCGCTGTTGTGGATCACGAAGTTCTTCAATGCCGACGAGCTGCGCGCCCTGAACGCGCTGCGCCGGACGCGCGGGGCGAGAGCGCCGGCGCGGGCCGCTGCCGAGACGACCGAATTCGCCGGCGAAATCGTGGAGGTCACTCTGCCGGAGGACGGCCTTCCGGATTCGGCGCCGCGGACACGCCGGCCGTGACCCGGTTCGCAGCGCGGGTGAGCTAAAATACTCGATTGCCGCGAGCGGTTTCGGAACCGCCGGGTCCGGCGGCCCCGGGCGAGACGGATGGTTCTTGCAACGAACGCGACCCCTGATGGCGAGCGACACACCTCCATCGCAACGCGACACCGCACGTCATCTCGCCGCCCCACCGGGCCGGCCGGCGCCGGCGTTCGAGCCCGCTCGAACCGGGCAGGGGCCGATCGATGCCGGCCGTCTTGGACGGGGATGGATTGTGCTCGCGGCGATTGTCGCGCTCGCTGCCGCGCTGAGGATCCTGGCGCTCGGTTATGGGCTCCCCGCCACGTACAACCCCGACGAGACGCCGATCATGAATCGCGCGCTCGCCTTTGCCAAAGGGGATCCGAATCCCCACAATTTTCTGTATCCGTCGCTGTACTTCTATGCGCTCTTCGCCTGGGAGGTGCTGTTCTTCGTGGTCGGGCGGATCGCCGGATTATTCGAGTCGCTCAACGCCTTTCAGCAGGAGTTTTTTGTCAATCCGTCGCGGCTGTTTCTCGCCGGGCGCGCGCTGACGGCGGGGTTCGGCATTGCCACGGTGCCGGCGCTCTACTGGTATGGACGCCGGCTGTACGGCACGACCACCGGCCTCGTCGCCGCCGCCTTGCTCGCGGTCGCGCCGCTCGCCGTCCGCGACGCGCACTATGTGAAGCTCGACGTGCCGGTAACCCTGTTCGTCGTCCTCGCGCATGCGATGCTCGCGCTCATCGTGACCGATCCGGCCGCGGCGGCACGCCGGCGGACGTGGCTGCTCGCCGGGCTCTTTGCCGGCCTTGCGGTCTCCACCCACTACTACGTCGCGTTCATCGTCGTGTCCATCATCGCGGTCGCCGCCGCGGAGGCCACGCGGACAGGACGCTGGGGGCAATCGCTGCGTCTCCTCGTGTGGGCGGGCGTGGCCGCCGCCGCGGGTTTCGCGATTGGGACGCCGTTCTTTCTCGTCGAGCTGCAGACGGCAGTCCGCGATATCGTCGCGGTTCGCGAAATCGACATCGACCGCGCGGTCGGAGGCAGCGGCGGGGCGTTCACGTCGGTCGCCAGCTATGCGCACATGCTGTTCTACGATGCGCTTGGCTTTCCGGTGTGCCTGCTGGCGGCGATCGGATTCGTGTGGGCCCTCGTGGACGACTGGCGCCGAGGGCTGCTGCTCGTCAGCTTCACTGCGTGTTTTCTCGCGTTTGTCTCGAACACGGTCCCGATGAGCCGCTACCTCAATGTGGTCCTGCCGCTCTTCGCGCTGGCCGCGGCCTTCGCAGTGGCGCGGGTGTCGGCCGGGTTCAACCGCCGGGCCGCGCTTGCGGCCGGCGGAATGACGGTTTTTGCGCTCCTCCCCGGCTTCAATATCAGCCTCAAAACGGATCGATTTTTCCTCCAGACGGACACGCGGACGATCGCGCGCGAGTTCGTCGAGGCGCACGTGCCGCCAGGCGCGTCGATTCTCGTGCAGCCCTACAGCGCACCGCTGCGCCAGTCGCATGCGGGACTGGTCGAAGCGCTGCGCGCAAACCTTGGATCGGAATCGCGCGCGTCGATCAAGTTTCAGTTGATGCTGGGGCTGATGCCGTATCCCGCTCCTGCGTACGGGCTGACTTATCTCGGGGACGGCGGGGAGGACGCGGACAAGATTTACATCTCTCCGTCGAGCTTCGAAGGCGCCGCCGGGCTGAGGCCGCTCCGCGCGCGCAAGATCACCTACGTCATCCTGAAGCAGACGAACGTAGAGAACTTGTCGCTCCAGCCTCTCGAGGCCGCGCTCGCCAGGGAGGCGCACCGGATCGCCGAGTTCACGCCATACCGGCCGGAGGTCAGCCAGGGGGAGCGGCGTGAGATCCCCCCGTTTTTCCACAATACCGCCGCACGTATTCATCCAGGCCTGGAGCGGCCGGGACCGGTAGTAGAGATCTGGCAGCTCAACGATATAAATCGAGAGCAGCCGTAGACATGGGCTGAAATCGTCCGGCTGAAGCCGGACGCTACCGGATAGGCTGCCGTACGCGACCCGGATAGGATGAAGCGGAACGCCGGCCGGGGAGGTGGCGCTTACCGGATAAGGACGGTACAATGAAGCGATCTGACCCCTTCGACTGCCTTTGCGTGCTGGCGCCCACAAGGCCGGTGCGACCCGGAGACCTGACACCTCGATGAGCCTGGCCCGTAACCTCGCGGCGGACGCCGACACACACGGTCGCACCCGCGGCGCTCTGCGCTCGTCGGTGGCGAAACTGCGCGAATCGATCGCGACCCGGGCGCGGTCCATCCCCCTGGCACGCCACGCCTGGGCGCGCTACCGCCGCCTCAAATACGAGCAGCGCATCAGCCGTTTCCTGGTGGAAAAATCCGGACGCGCGGACCGGCTTCCCATGGGCGCGGTGTACGAGGCGACGATGCGGTGCAACCTGCACTGCGAGTTCTGCTACGTCGGCGATCTGCTGAACATCGAGGG
>JBDTSX010000327.1:0-6225 GCA_039930925.1 Acidobacteriota bacterium
CCTCGGCCATGTCGCGCATCGCCTTCTTGACGCGCGTCTTGGCTTTTTCCCAGGTGGTGCCGCCCAGCTTGTCGAGCGTCGGGCGCGCCGAGCCGGTGAAGCGCTGCACGAGATCGAGCCGCTCGACGGGGACAAAGAGCTTGTCCTCCCCCGCATAGCGCAGCTCCATGAACTCCTGCGGCGCGAGGCCGACGTCGATCCGCTTCAGACCAACGAAGACGCCGATGCCATGATCGACGTGGACGACCAGATCGCCAACCTTCAGATCGCGGAAATCGGCGAGGAAGGTCGAGCGCGCGGCGGAGCGCCGCCGCTCGTGCGTCTTGCGCTCTTCTTCGAAGACGTCGGCTTCGGCCCAGAACTGGAGCGCCGCCTCTGGCAGCCGGAAGCCGCGCGAGAGATGGCCGACGCCGACGAGCACGGAGGCGGTGCGCACATCTTCGGCGCGCGCGATCGGAGCGGCAAAGACCTCGTAGTCGGCGAGCAGCTCGATCGCGCGCTCGGCGCGGCCGGCGGAGTCGGCAACGAAGACGATGGTGTCCCCCTGCTCGCGTCCGCGGCGGATCTCGGCGACCCAGTCCGGCACGCGTCCGGAGAACTCGAGCGCAGGCTGGCAGGCGATGTGCGCCGCGTCATCGAGAGCGAGCGTCTCGAGCGCCGTCGCCTCGTCGAGCCATGACGCGGCTTCGTCCCAGCCGATCACCAGTTCCGGTGGCGCCGGGACGCGATTGCCCTTCGCGAGCGCCTCGTCGTAGCTGGCGTGGATCTGATCCGTCAGCTTCTCGCCGTGCGCCCGCACTTCGTCCGGCTCCGAGACAAGTACCGCCGGACGGCCGTGCGACCAGAAGTAGTCGAAGGACGTCGCGGATCGATCGGGCGTGTCCGAGCCGGCGAGGAGCTCCTGGAGCGGCGCGATCGCCGCCTGATCGAGTGCGGCCGTGGATCGCTGCGTGGCGGGGTCGTAGGCGCGGATCGATTCGATCGTATCGCCGATGAACTCCAGCCTGATCGGTTCGTCCGCCCCCGCGGGGTAGAAGTCCACGACCCCGCCGCGCACGCAGAATTCGCCGGTCTCGTCCACCGGATCCTGGCGCGTGTACCCGGCGCCGGCGAACAGGTCGGCGAGGTCCAGCGGCGAGATGTCCTGCCCTGGAACCAGCGTCATCGCGACGGAGCTCAGGCGGTCCGGAGGGCTGACCCTCGGCAGCAGCGCGGCCGCCGAGGCGACGACCAGGCGCACCTGGCCGCCGGCGACGGCATGCAGCGCGCGCGCCCGGGCGGAGGCAATGTCGAAGTGCGGCGCCAGGCCGCGGTAGGGGTCGACTTCATGCGAGGGGAATGGAAGGACGATGCGCTCGATCTCCGTGTCGGAGACCCCGGTCAGGGCGGAGAAGAAGAATCGGGCGTCGCGCGTCATGGTTTCGACGTCGCTGTCGGTGGGCACGACCAGGACCGTCATACCGCGCTCCGCCGCGGCCGCGGCGTAGAGCGCCTTGGCCGGTCCGGTCAGCCCGGAGACCTTTGCCGCGGGCAGACCAAGCCGCAGCCGGCCGGCAGCCGTTTTCAGCAGCGATCGGAGCGTCAGCGAACTGGAGGTGTATGAGGTCACAGCGGACGATTCGTGAATAACCTGAACCGCATATTTTAGCGCATGGCGGGGTGCAGCCGCGAGCGGGACCGTGACAGTCCGGCTTCAGCGGGACCGTGACTGCCGCACACGGTCCACAATCGCGGTGGTGGAATAGCCCGGCTCGACCGGGACGCGCACGACCCGTCCGCCGCGCGCCTCGACCGTGTCCCTGCCGACGATCCGATCGGCGGCCCAGTCCGCCCCCTTCACGAGAATATCCGGCTGCACCAGCTTGACGATCTCGTCGGGCGTGTCCTCGGCAAAAATCACCACCGCATCCACGCACGCCAGCGCCGCGAGCAGCTCCGCCCGCTCCGCTTCGGGCGTCATCGGACGCTTTGGACCCTTGTTGCGGCGCACCGACGCGTCGGCATTCAGGCCTACGATCAAGAGATCCCCCAGCGCGCGGGCTTCCTGCAGATACCGGACATGTCCGGGATGCAGCAGGTCGAAGACTCCGTTGGTGAAGACGACGCGGCGGCCCTGTGTGCGTTCCGAGGAGACGAAAGCCGCGAGCGCCTCGTGTGTCATCACGCGCGCCGCTCCCCCGCCTTCGATCCTTACCACGCTGAATCGCCGCGCGTGAACGTCAGGCTGTCCGAGAACCGCCAGTCGTGCTTGGGGCGGTAGATGCCGACATCCTTCGTCCGGGACTTCACCCGGAAGGTGTAGAGCAGCCGATGGTAGTCGTACGGGTAGCCGTCCAGCTTGTGAATGGCCACGTCGAGCTTGTATGTGCCTTCCACGAGATCGAGGCTCTCGATGGTGAACCGTGCCTGGGCGTCGCCGACGATGCGGACCGCCTTCAGTTCCTCGATGTTCGTGTTCGTCCCGTAGCAGCAGACTCCTTCGGTGTTGAAAATCCCGATCCCGATCACGAAGTCGTCGATCGGCAGCGGCGAGCGCAGGTCGATGCGAATCGTCAGCGGCTGCCCGGTGTGGAACACATGCCCGGCGATCTGATCGGCCCCGGCCAGCTGCACGTCGGTGATTTCGATCTCGCGCGAGCCCCAGCGTCCCTCGGTCGCGCGGAACATGTCGGCCGGTCCTTCGACCGTGTCGATCGGATGGTCCGGCAGCACCGCGCTGGCGGGTTGGTCCGGTGAGACGACCGAAACCGACACCTGCGCGCGGGCGTCGTCCGCCGCCAGCTGCTGTTCCTCGGATTGTTCGACGTCGGTCATGTAGGCGCCGATCACGCGCTTTGGATCGCCGATCCCCCTGAGGCGGCCGCCGTCCATCCAGAGTGCCTCGTCACAGAAACGCTCGACGTGGCCGAGCGCATGAGTGACCAGCAGAATCGTGCGGCCGCGGCGCTTGAACTCGGCGAACTTGTCCAGGCACTTGTGGGTGAAGCCTTCGTCGCCGACCGCGAGCACCTCGTCAACCAGGAGCACATCGGGGTCCACGTGAATCGACACGGCGAACCCGAGCCGCATGTACATGCCCGAGGAGTAGGTCTTCACCGGTGCGTCGATGAAGTCCTGCATCTCCGCGAACTCGACGATCTCGTCGAACCGCTTGGTGATTTCCCGCTTGGTCAGCCCGAGCATGATGCCGTTGATGAAGACGTTCTCGCGACCGGAGATCTCCGGGTGGAATCCGGCGCCGAGCTCGATCAGCGCTGAAATCCGGCCGGTGACGTCGACCCTGCCGGCGGTCGGCTTGGTGATCCCGGCGACCAGCTTCAACAGGGTGCTCTTGCCTGATCCGTTCCGGCCGATCACGCCCAGCGTCCGTCCCTTCGGGACCACGAAGCTCACGTCCTGCAGGGCCGCGAAGGTCTCGTCCGGGCGGAGATTGCGGATCAGGCTGCGCGACAACAGCGCGCTCTTGAGCGTGGAGAACTGGCGCCGCCGGCTGTAGCGGCGGTAGACCTTCGACGCGTTGACGACTTCGATCGCGTTCATACTTCTTCCGCGAATGTATCGCGCATCCGATCGAACACGAAGTATCCGAACAGGAAGAATGCCACCGAGCTGACCCCGAGGAGCAGGAGCAGCTTGAGGTGCCCCACCGGGCCGTCGAAGAACAGGATCTCCTGGTAGGTGATCACGAGGTGGGTGAACGGGTTCAGCTTCAGCAGCGTCGCCTGCCACGTCTGGTGCGCGGGATTGGCGGGGTCGTCGAAAATGAAATACGGGTAGATCACCGGCGTCGCGAAGAACCAGAACGTCAGCAGGTTCGACAGGATGTCGCGAATGTCGCGAAAGTGCACCGTCAGCGCCGAGAGCACCAGCGCGAAACCGAGCGTCAGCACGAGCTGCACGAGCACGACCAGCGGAAAGAGCGCCAGCTCGCCGGCATGCAGCGGGCGATGATAGTAGATCAGGAACCCGGCAAGAATCGGCAGGCCGAAAAAGAAGTGAATCATGTTCGCCAGCACGCTGACGATCGGCAGGATCTCCGCCGGGAAGAGCACCTTCTTGATCAGGTTTCCTCCGGAAATCAGCACGCCGGCCGACTCCGTCAGCGACGACGAGAACCACGTCCAGGGCAGGATGCCGCAGAACATGAACAGGGCGTACGGCTCGACGCGCTTGTCGTGCGCACCGGTCATGACATACGTGAACACGAACGAATAGACCAGGAGCAGCAGCAGCGGATTGATGAACGACCAGAAGAACCCGAGAAACGATCCCCGGTACCGCGCCTTCAGCTCGCGCGCGACCAGGCTCTGGATCAGGCCGCGGTAGCGGAAGAGCCGCGCGAGGTTATCGAACATCAATCTGGATGACCAGAGTCGTGATGTTGTCGGGCCCTCCGGCGGCGTTGGCCGAGTCCACGAGCGCGCGACAGATCCCGTCGAGCGGCAGATCGGGGCTGCTGAGGAGCTCGGCAATCCGCTCGTCCGGCACCACGCCGAACAGGCCATCGGTGCACAGCAGATAGCGGTCACCCGGCTGCGGCGTGACCTCGGTGACGTCCACCTCGGGATCCTCGCCGCCCGACAGCGCCCGCGTCACCACGTTACGCCAGGGATGCTGGCGGGCCGCGCTCGGCGTCAGTGTCCCGGCGCGTACCTGCTCCTCGACCCAGGAGTGGTCGTGCGTGATTTGATCGAGCGAGCCGGCGCGCAGCACGTAGACGCGGCTGTCACCGACATGCGCGACGCAGGCGTCCCGTGCGCCGAACAGCATGCCCGAGGCCGTCGTCGCCATCCCGCGCAGCTCCTGCGAATCGGCGATGGTGGAGCCGATCCGGCGGTTGGCGAGGCGAAACGCGGCTTTGAGCCGGTTGGCTTCGAGGCTGAGTGACGGATCGAAGGGGAACGGCCAGGTGCGGTTCTTGTCGGCGCCGGCAGTCTCCTGCACGAACGCTTCGATGGCCTCGACGGCGACCCGCGAGGCGACCTCCCCCGCGACATGCCCGCCCATGCCGTCAGCGACGGCGAACAGCCCGATCTCGGGCCGGGTCGAGTGGCAGTCCTCGTTGCTGGTTCGCCTCAGGCCAGGATCTGAGCTGACGGCCCACGACAGCGACTGCAACAGGGTCATGATCAAATGAGGGTCAGGCGCGGACGTCGCGGATCCGTTTCAACTCCCCGACCCGAGCCGATCCGGGGATGCGCGAGGCCACCTGCAGCCGGGCGATAGACTTCGTGAGCGCGGCGCGCGCGCGTTCGTAATCGATCGTCGATTGCGGCGCCGCCGAGACGCGCTCCTCGGCGCGCTTGCGGGCCGCCTCGGCGCGTTCGGGGTCGATTTCCTCGGCGCGCTCGGCGAGGCGGGCGAGGATCGTCACCCGCTCGGGGAGCACTTCCGCGAAACCGCCGGCAATCGAGAGATACGCCTTCTCCTGGCCCTTGCGGTACCAGAGCTCGCCGACCCCCAGCGAGGCGAGCATCGGCGTATGTCCCGGCAGCACGCCGAAGTAGCCCTCGGAGCCCGGCACTTCGACTTCGTCCACCTGTTCCTGGACGATGCGCCGATCCGGCGTGACGATCTGCAGATCGATGTGGGCAGGAAGAGCCATCTATCCCTTCATCTTCTCGGCCTTCTCGACCGCCTCTTCAATCGTCCCGACCATGTAGAAGGCCTGCTCCGGCAGGTGATCGTACTTGCCGGCGACGATTTCCTTGAAGCTGCGGACCGTGTCTCCGACCGGCACGTACTTACCGGGGAGGCCGGTGAACTGCTCGCCGACGAAGAACGGCTGCGACATGAAGCGCTGAATGCGCCGCGCGCGGCCGACCGTCAGCTTGTCTTCCTCGGAGAGCTCGTCGATACCGAGAATGGCGATGATGTCCTGCAGGTCCTTGTAACGCTGCAGGATCTGCTTCACCGCCCGGGCGGTATTGTAATGCTCGTCGCCGATGATGCGCGCATCCAGGATGCGCGAGGTTGACGCGAGCGGGTCGACGGCCGGATAGATACCGAGCTCGACAATCGCGCGCGACAGGTTGGTGGTCGCGTCGAGGTGCGCGAAGGTCGTCGCCGGCGCCGGATCGGTGTAGTCGTCGGCCGGCACGTAGATCGCCTGCACCGAGGTGATCGAGCCGTTCTTCGTCGACGTGATGCGCTCCTGCAGCTCGCCCATTTCGGTCAGCAGCGTCGGCTGGTAGCCGACCGCCGACGGCATGCGGCCGAGCAGCG
>JBDTSX010000328.1:0-6222 GCA_039930925.1 Acidobacteriota bacterium
TGAGGGGAAGGTACAGCGCCACGCGATCCCCACGCTGCACACCGAGCGACTTGAGCACGTTGGCGAACGCGCCCACCTGGCGGAAGAGATCCCAGTAGGTCAGCGTGCGGCGATCGCCAGGCTCCCCTTCCCAGATAATCGCGGCCTTGTTGCGCCGCGCGGTCCGCACGTGCCGATCCAGGCAGTTCGCGCTGGCGTTGATCTTCCCGCCATCGAACCATCGCGCGTGCGGCGGATCCCATTTGAGCACCGTGTCCCAGGGGCGGATCCATTCGAGCTCGCCGGCGAGCCCGGCCCAGAACGCCTCGGGATCCCGGGCGGCACGTTGGTAGACCTCCGGATCGGTGACGTTGGCGTTGGCCCGCCAGGCGTCTGACGGGGGAAAGCGGCGATCTTCGGTGAGCAGCGCGTCAATTTCGGACATGGTCAGTCGGGAATCCTGGATAGGGCCGCGATCCGGGCGCGAACGGCCGCCGCACGATCCGCGTGCTCGGGGCCGGCATTGTCGATGAACTGCCGGTAGTGCTCGATCGCTCGCGCCGCCTCGTTGGTTTCGTCGTACACCAGACCCAAATTGTAATGCGCTTCGGCGCTGCGCGGCGCAATCGCCAGGGCGCGCACCAGCATTTCGCGGGCGGCGGCGCTGTGTCCGGCCTGTTTCTCCGCGAGCCCGAGGTTGACGAGCGAGTCCACGCTTCGCGGCTCGAGCGTCAGCGCTAGGCGGAATTCCGCCGCCGCCTCATCAATCCGTCGCTGACCGAGCAGCGTGACGCCGTAGTTATTGTGGGTGCGGGCATTCTTCGGATCGATCAGGATGGCCCGCTGCAGCTCCCGCGCCGACTCGTCGAACAGGCTCCTGGACTGGTAGAGCAGGCCGAGATTGTTGTGGGCCTGCGCGTCCAGCTCGTTCGTCTCGAGCAGCTTGCGGTAGTGGTGGAGCGCGTTCTCGAAGTCGCCGGCGCGCTGGTAGTACAAGGCGAGCTCGAGGTCGCGGCCGGGCGCGGCTGGCGGTGACGCGGTCGCGAGTGCCGCAGCATCGGGGCGCGGAACCGACAGCGAAGCGGGAGGACGAGGACCTAGCGCGGGAGCCGCGGCTGGGGCGGCAGCCGGGCTGACAGCCGGAGCCGTCACGGCCGCCGCCGGGGGCGGGACCCGCGCCACCGCGGGAGATTCCGCGCGGGGGATCGAGGGCCTGCCCCCAGCCCAGACAGGCGCGAGCGGATTGTAAGGGGCGCTCGCCGGCGGTGCCGCGCCTGGCGGCGCAGCAGCGGGCGCCGGCGCCGGCAGGGATGGCGGCCGCGGAGCCGAGGTGGCCAGTGCCGGTACCGTGGCGGCGGTCCCCGGCGGTGTGGGGCTCGACGCCGTTAGAGCGCCGCGCGGCGACAGGCCGGTGGTACCGGCAGGCAGAGCCGTACTTCCCGGAGATCCGGTTGACGCCGGTCGAGCCCCACCAATCGGGGCCGGGCCCGGGGCTGGTCGCGATCCCGGAAGAGCCGCCGCGACAGACGCGTGCTCCAGCGGCGGACGCGATGCGGCAGTCGCGGAAGCACCGGGGCGGGGCGCGAACGGCGAGGGGGCAGCCCCGCGAGACGCGGACGCCGGCGGCGCCAGAGACCCCGGTGAAGCGGACGCAGGCAGCGGAAGAGACGCCGGTGGCGACATCGGCTGTGGCGGACGCGACGAGGCCCGGGCGGCGGGAGCGGTTGCCGCGATGGAAGCCGCCGGAGGCTCGAACGCCGGGTCCGGCGGCCGCGTGTAGACGCGCCAGACGACCCAGCTGGCAGCCGCCAGACCGATGACCAACAGCAAGGGGAAGAACACCTGGCGTGGAGCTCGCGCGCGCTGGATCGGGGCATACCCCAGCGTCGCGAGCACCGCGTCGCCTCGCAGGACGTGCGGCGCCCCAGGCGACGGCTGCCGCTGATATCCACGACGCAGTGAATCGAATAACAGGCTCAATGTCGTATCAGGTGCGCGTCGGCATAGCCGGGCATCTGCCGAACGCGGGTTTCGTCCTGCCGCGCTCGATCGAGCTCGGCGTAAGGGCCGGCGAATACCTGGTACCACGTGCCGCGCTCGCCCGACTGCACGCGGCCGGTGCGCGCGCGGTACCCGAGCCCCTGCAAGATGCCGACGAGCGACGCCGCTTCCCCTTCGTGTCTGAACGACCCGACCAGCACCGAGTACGTGCCCGGTCCCGGAGCAGTCACGTCCGCCGGCGCCGTCAACGCCGCCGGCACCGCTGCGGCCGTCCCCACCGGTGAGGGAGGTGCGGCTGATGTGGGTGAAACGACCAGTTCCGGCGGTGGTGGCGACACCGGTACTGACGCTGGGACGCTCGCCGGGGCAGACGGCGCAGCGGCGGCCGCCTGCGAGTCGGGCTGATCCGGTGACACCATGCCCGGTGCTCCAGCCGTCAACCCGCCGGGTGCGCGGCGCAGGTGAGTCCCGTCAAAGAGGAACGCGGCGGCCGCCACCGCGGCCATCAGTGCCGCCCCCGCGGCGAACGCGCCGGCGCGCTGTCGCACCCATGCCGACGCAGGAGTTGGCGGCAGCAGGAGATCGAGCCCTTTCGCCGCGGCGGTGACCATCTCCGGCGTGATGCGATACGCGCGCGCCGAATACCCTCCGAGCAGCGCGCGATCGCAGACGAGATTGATCAGCCGTGGAATGCCGCCGCTGTACTGGTGCACCAGATCGAGCGCCTTCGGTGCAAAGCTCACCAGCGAACCGCCTCCGGCGATCATCAGTCGATGCGCGATATAGGCCGAGGTTTCATCGCGCGTCAGCGGCTTCAGCTCATAGCGGATCGAGACGCGCTGATCCAGCTGCCTCAACTCCGGCAGGCGGAGCACATCCTTCAGGTTCAACTGCCCGACGAGCACAATCTGCAGCAGCTTTTCCTTGTCGGTTTCGAGGTTCGACAGGATGCGGATCTGTTCGAGCACCTGGTGCGGCAGGTTTTGCGCTTCGTCGATGATCAGGAGCGCGCCGGCACGGAGCGGCTGGAGCGACAGCAGGAACTCATTGAGCGCGTCGATCATCTCCTGCTTGCTGATTCCGATCAGCCGGCCGCGCTTGAGCTCGTCGCGTGACACCACGCCGAAGTCCTGGAGGATCAGGCGCAGCAGATCGTCTTCCGAGATGAACGGATTCAGCACGAGCGCGGTAAATGTCCGGCGATCGAGCTGCTCGAGAATCGCGCGGCACAGCGTCGTCTTGCCAGTCCCGATGTCGCCGGTCACGACCACGAATCCCTCGCGACGGCGAATCGCGTACTGCAGCAGGTCGAAGGCGTTGGCGTGCGACTGGCTCTTGTAGAGATACTTGGGGTCAGGCGTGAGACTGAACGGCTTCTCCGTGAAGCCGAAGAACTCCTCGTGCATCGGGAGTGCGTCCGGATCGCCGAACCCCGACGCGACCGCCCGCCGATCCGGCTCCAGCCGGACGATACGGCTCATCTATCGGTCACCGCACTCGCGCTGTTCGGGCTGACCACGCTCGGCGTCAACAGGATCACCAGCTCCGCCTTCACTGTCTCGCGCGACTGCGATCCGAAAAATCCCGTGAACCCGGTGCCGGCCTTGGTCTTCACGCGGTCCTGCAGGAAGCCGGAGATGACGACGGTGTCCCCTTCCTGCACCCGCATCAACGTATCCGCCTCGCTGATGCGCAGCACCGGAAAGGCCTCTCCGCGCACTGATTTCGACTGTCCGGCCTTTTCGGCATACGTCGGCGCCACATCGAGCTGGACGATGCCGTCCGACGCAATCTGCGCCGTCACCGTCATCGTCAGACCCTCCAGTACGGCGACCGGCGTCGAGGTCCGCTCCACGGCGCCGAATCGATCGGTCTGCGAGGCGGCGGTGAAATAGACGCCCTGCGTACCGACCCGCATCACCGCCGGCTCGTTGTTCATCGCGATCACCTGCGGCGCGGCAATCATCCGGACCGTTCCCTGCTCGCCAATCGCGCGGGCGAACGCACCGAAATCGTCGACGCGCATCCCGGCAGCGCCGCGCGCGACGCCCGGCCTGACCTTGGAGCCGGAACGGGACGCCACCGCGTTCCAGTCGATCGACGTCGCCGCCGCGCTGTTGAGGGTGACTTCGAGCACACGCGCCTCGATTCGCACCTGGCGCGTCGCGCGCACCTGCACCGCTTCGACGTAAAGACCGACCTGCTCGAGACGATCGTCGAAATCGGTGACCTGCACCAGCCCCGCGGTGCGATCGAGGTGCATCCGCCCGGACTCGGAGAGCAGCGACTGCACGCCCCGGCCGAGTTCTTCGAGCACGTCGGACTGGGTCGCCGCGGTGATCTCCGCCGCGGGAATTCCCCCCGACGAGACCGCGATCGCGCTGCGCATTCCACGCCGCGAGCTGCGCCGAACGCTCAAGTAGTTCACGTCGAACAACCGTGTCTCGAGCTTCCGCGGAAAGACGCGGATCACCGTCCCCTGCAGGTCGTAATCCATGCCCCGCGGAAACAGCACCGCCTCGAGCGTCTCCCGCATGGTCAGGTCCTTCAACGTGCCGGCGAAGGTACCCTCCACGGCCTCGGCCGCGACGATGCTGAACGGCGTGCCGGTGACGAGTAGCCCCAGCATGTCGCGGACCGGAAGCGGGCCGCCCATCGTGATCGTGATTCGCCGCGGCCCATCGAGATCGGCCAGCGGGGCGCGATCGTCGAGCCGCGTCATCGGCAGTGCCGCAAGCTCCGTGGGCCGCTGCGACAGCTGGGCCGCTGTCGCGGCCTCGACCTCTGCTCCTGCGCCTTCGAGCCTGGTGATCAACAGGTCCGGTGGCCTCGGCGCCGTGGTCTGGGCCTGGAGCGCGGGCGCCAGCGCGCCGCCGGCCGCGAACAACAGGAGCGCGCCGCGCCGCCGCCACCCGTCCATCAAAAATAAGTCCTTATTTCGCAGCAGTTTACTACAGATCGACGCAGAACCGCGCAGAATCGCGCAAGGCTGCACGCTTTTTCTAGGTGGTATTTCGGGTTGGACAGGCGAGTTCTATAGGGTCGAGTCAGGGCACGGCCGTGGCGATCGCAGGCGCGCCCCGAGGCTTGGCGTGGTGTGCTGGCATCGCCCCCGGTGGGCAGACGAGTCGGATCTCGCCTTCAATCGTGAGCCGGGAAGCGAAGGTCCGGCTACACTTCCGGCGGGAGAACTTGAATCGTTCCAGGCGGAGGCGGCGCCGACTTCTTGAACACCGCGACCCCGAGCAGGCCGCCCAACATCCCGAAGATCGCGCCAGTGACGACGCCCCAGACGAACTTCACGGCGATCACGGCGGGCCCGGTGCTGGCGCGCTCGAGCATCTGACGCGTTTCGGCGGGAATGTCCGGCTGCGACGAGAGGACCCGCTCGACGAGCTGCCGCTGGAACGGCCCGATCATCGCTTCCATCGGGATCGAGAGCACGACGCCGATCACGCCGCCGATGAGACCGGCCAGCAAACCGACGAGCGCGCCTTCAGAAGAGCTGATCGAGAACGACGAGTTCTGCTGGCGCAGATAGGCCGCCAGCATCCCGCCCGCAATCACCCAGAGGCAGCAGCAGCAGTTGCCTGCGCTGACAATTGGCAGCGCGGACAGCACGCCGATGACGATGCCGCCATAGAGCGCCGGCTGCAGCCTCGCTGAGTCCATCAGTCGTAGTACTCCAGGCCCAGGTGGGTGATCAGATCCTCGCCGCGCAGGAAGCGCAGCGTGTTCTTCAGCTTCATCAACTGGATGAACAGATCGTGCTCCGGATACAGTCCCGGCGCGTGCATCGGGCTCTTGAAATAGAACGAGAGCCACTCCTGGATCCCCGCCATGCCGGCGCGCTTCGCCAGGTCGAGGAACAGCGCGACGTCGAGCACGATCGGGGCCGCGAGGATGCTGTCGCGGCAGAGGAAGTTGACCTTCAGCTGCATCTTGTAGTTCAGCCAGCCGAAGATGTCGATGTTGTCCCAGCCCTCTTTGTTGTCGCCGCGCGGCGGATAGTAGTTGATGCGGACGACGTGGCAGATTTCCTTGTAGAGCTCAGGATAGAGATCGGCCTGGAAGATGTAGTCGAGCACCGACTTCTTGCTCTCTTCCTTGGTCTTGAACGACTCCGGGTCGTCGAGCACCTCGCCGTCGCGATTGCCGAGGATATTGGTCGAATACCAGCCCTCGACGCCGAGCAGCCGCGCCTTCAGGCCGGGCGCGATGATCGTCTTGATCAGCGTCTGC
>JBDTSX010000329.1:0-6204 GCA_039930925.1 Acidobacteriota bacterium
GAATGTGACGATTGTCCTGCGGGATGCGGACCTCGCGACGGCGATGACGCAGCTGCACGACGCCTTTTTCGCAGCGGTTCCGTAACTGACTGTGTTGTTGTAGGGTTCGGCCCGGGCCGGACGGTGACGGTCCGCCTGAAGGCGGACCCCACAGCTGAGTGTGTTGTCGTAGCGTCCGGCTACAGCCGGACGTCGGTCGTCCGCTTCAAGGCGGACTCTACAGTGAATGGATACGACCTGTGCGCCTGTTGATTGTCGGCTACGGACGGATGGGGCGGATCGTCGACTCGTTGAGCGGCGAGTACGGCATGACGGTCGTCGGCCGCCTCGACCTGGAAGACGCGGATGCGGAATGGCCGGACGCCGAGGTGGCGATCGATTTTTCCATCGCCGACGCGGTGCCCGGCAACGTGCGGCGCTTGGCGGCGCGCGGGATCGATGTCGTGATTGGGACGACCGGTTGGGGGAGCGACGAAGCGGCGCTGCGACTCGAGGCGGCCGAGCGGCGGATCGGGGTCGTGGCGGCGCCGAATTTTGCGCTCGGCGTGAATCTGTTCGCCGCGCTGACCGAGCGCGCGGCTGAACTGATGGCGCCCCATGCGGCGTTCGGCGCGTGGATCCACGAGGCGCATCATGCCGCGAAGCGCGACGCGCCCTCCGGCACGGCCCTGCTTCTCGAGGCGGCCATCCGCCGCGGGGGATACACTGGGCCGGTGGACGTCTCGTCAACCCGGGCCGGCGCGATTCCGGGGACGCACACGATTGGATTCGACGCGCCTGGCGAGACCATCACGCTGACCCATACCGCCCGGGATCGCTCCGGCTTTGCGCGCGGCGCGCTCGAGGCCGCACGGTGGGTTCACGGACGGGCCGGGTGGTTCACGATGAAGGACGTGCTCGGCATCTGACCGGGACGTTCAAGCAGGGTGACGGGGTTCGCTCGAGGACCACGCGCCTTCGGTGTTCGGTTCGACAGAGGAGACGACATGCGGCAACCGTTCACGGGATGCGGTACGGCGCTCGTCACGCCGTTCACGCGCAGCGGCGGACTCGACGAGAGCGGTGTCGGCCGGCTGGCGCGGCGCCAGATTGATGCCGGCATCCACTTCCTGGTGCCGTGCGGCACCACCGGCGAGACCCCGACGCTGACCGCGGACGAGCGCGTCCGCACGGTCGAGATCGTGGTCGGCGAAGCGAAAGGGCGCGTGCCGGTGCTGGCCGGGGCCGGCGGTTACAACACGCACGAAGTGATCGAGGCGGCGCTGCAGATGGCCCGCGCCGGCGCGGACGGCATCCTGTCGGTCGCCCCGTACTACAACAAGCCCACGCCGGAAGGGCTCTTTCAGCACTACCAGGCGATCGCCGACGCGGTGCCGCTGCCGATCATCGTTTACAACGTGCCCGGCCGCACCGGCGTCAACGTGGACGTCGCAACTGTCGTCCGCCTGAGCGCGATCCCGAACATCGTCGGCGTCAAGGAAGCATCGGGCAACGTCACGCAGATGTGCGAGATGTGTGCGGCGGTTCCCGCCGACTTCCTGGTGATGTCCGGTGACGATGTGCTGACGCTGCCGGTGATGTCGATCGGCGGCCGTGGGATCATCTCGGTCGCCTCGAACGAGATTCCCGCGGAGATGGTCCGCATGGTGGAGTTCGCCGAGGCCGGGGACTTCGTCGCCGCGCGCCGGCTCCACCAGCAACTGGTGGGGATCATGCAGATCAACTTCATTGAATCGAGCCCGATCCCGGTGAAGGCGGCGATGGCGATGATGGGACTCCTCGAGGAGGTCTATCGTCTGCCGATGGTGCCCCCTTCCGCGGCGTCCCGCGAGCGTATCGCGCGGGTCCTCCAGAGCCTCGGTCTGCCGTCAGGGCGCGTGAACGCCTGACGGGGGCCTTCGCTGCCCGGGTTTCGGGATCGAGGTCCGGGATCCGAGGGTCCGACTAAAGGCGGACACTACCGCTGTTGGCGACCAAGCTGAACTCGATTGAACCCCCACGCCGCGGATCCCGGACCCGGACCCCGGATCCCGGATCCCGGATCCCGGAATCATGACTGACCTCTCAACTGAAATCCCCACGCTCTTCGCTGCCGGCGCCGCGGCCGATCGCGATCATGTGCGCGACGTCTTCACGCGGCTGAGGGCGGCGCTGTCGGCCGGCGAGGCGCGGGCGGCGGAACCGGATCCGTCGGTCCCGTCCGGGTGGCGCGTCAACGCCTGGGTCAAGCAGGGCATCCTGCTCGGATTCCGCTGCGGGGATGTCGTGGACGTGTCCGCGGATCACGGCCGGTGGCCCTTCTTCGACAAGGACACACTCCCGTTGAAGCCGCTCGATCGCGGCGCAGGCGTCAGGATCGTGCCGGGCGGATCGACGGTGCGAGACGGCGCCTTCCTCGCCCGGGGGGTCGTCTGCATGCCGCCCATGTACATCAACATCGGTGCGTATGTGGGGGACGACACGATGATCGACTCGCATGCGCTGGTCGGATCCTGCGCCCAGGTCGGCCGGCGCGTCCACGTGAGCGCCGCCGCGCAGATCGGCGGCGTCATCGAGCCGGTCGGCGCGCTGCCGGTGATCATCGAGGACGAGGTGATGATTGGCGGGAACTGCGGCGTCTACGAAGGGGCGATCGTCAAGCGCCGCGCGGTGCTCGCGTCAGGCACGATCATCACCGGATCCACGCCGATCTACGATCTCCCCAACGGTCGAATCATCGACGCATCGAACGGCCCGCTGATTGTGCCGGAAGGGGCGGTGGTCGTACCAGGCACCCGGCCCGTGACGAGCGGCGCCGGCCGCGAGTGGGGCCTGTCGGTCGCCACGCCGATCATCGTGAAGTATCGCGACGAGCGTACCGACGCCCGTACGGCGCTGGAGCAGTGGATCAGGTAGTCAGAGTGGTTCAAAACCGCAAATCGTCCGGCTGAAGCCGGACGCCACCGACGGTTTTGAAACCGTCTCTGCCCTCTCCACCGCCGCCGCGAACCGAACCGAACCAAACTCGAACTCGAACTCGAACTCGAACCCGAACTGAACTGAACCCGAACCCGAACCCGAACTGAACCCGAACCCGAACCCGAACTGAACCTAAAGCCTAAAACCTACAACCAACCTAAAACCCCAAAACCCAAAACCTAAAACGGACCCCACCCCGCTCCCTCATGACAAGAGTATGAAATTGCCGTTCGATCCGATCGCATTCGCCCGCGCGCTCATTAATATTGATTCGACCACCGGGCGGGAAGCCGAGGCCGGCACATGGCTCGCAACGGAACTGCGGTCGCTCGGGTACTCGGTTGTCGAGCAACCGATCGATCGGGGCTGCGCCAACGTGATCGCCACCCTCGATCCACCCGAGGTGGTGCTCTCGACCCACTTCGATTGCGTGCCGCCGTTTTTTCCGAGCCGGATCGAAAACGGACGGCTCTATGGCCGCGGCGCTTGTGACGCGAAGGGGATTCTCGCCGCCCAGGTCGCGGCCGCCGAACGATTGCGCGCCAGCGGGGAACGGCGGGTCGGGCTGCTCTTCGTCGTCGGCGAGGAGCGCGGCAGCGACGGGGCGATCGCGGCCAACGCCGTCGCCCCCGGATCGCGGTTCCTGATCAATGGAGAGCCGACCGACAGCCGCCTGGGATCGGCGACCCGCGGGGTGCTCCGCCTGCGCCTGCGAGCGTCAGGGCGGGCCGCACACTCGTCGGTGCCGGAGCACGGCGAGTCGGCAATCGACAAGCTGATCGACGCGCTCGTCGCGCTGCGCTCGCTGGCGCTGCCGCTCGATCCCGAGCTGGGGACGACGTCGTACAGCATCGGCCTGATCGAGGGGGGCGTGGCGCCAAACGTGATTTCACCGCACGCATCGGCCGAGTTGGTTTTCAGGACGATTGGCCCGGCTGACGATGTGCTGGAGGCGATCCGGCCGTTGGAGCCGTTCGTGACGTCTGAAGAGGTACTCCGCGTCCCGGCGATCCGAATGCGGACGGTGCCCGGCTTTCCGAGCGCGGTGTTCCCCTTCACGACCGACGTGCCGCTGCTCGATCGCTGGGGGGTTCCGCTGCTGTTCGGCCCGGGATCGATCCTGGTGGCCCACACGAGCGGCGAATATCTGGAGCTCGCTGAGCTCGAGCGCGCCATCGACGGCTACGAACAGCTCGCGCGGGAATGCTTGAATGGCCTCAGGGGAGGGTAAGAGCGGAAGAGGTTTTAGGGTTTTATGGTTTTAGAGTTTTGGGTTGGTTTGAGTTCAGGTTCGTTCGGTTGAGTTCCGGTTCCAGTTAAGTTCGGAGTTCGGGTTCGGGTTCGGGTTCTGGCTCTGGTTTGGTTCGGGTTCTAGTTCGGTTGGGGATTCTCATTCGGTACGGGTTTCTCGCGAGCGTGCATCGGGGTCAGGCGTGAAATCATCAACCGATCAGCCGTAAACGAAACGCGCTCGAGCGCCGTAACCGGAGACACCGCCCTCACGCCACGTCCGGCGCCGCGGTTCCCTGCGGACGGCGATACAATCACCGCGGAGGCCGCAGGCACCGAGCCAACGGAATAATTTGGATTCCCTGTTCCGATTCTTTTTCGAATACCGGCCGGTCGTCTTTCAGCAGGGGGAGTTCCGCCTTGCCCCGTCGACGGGGTCCTACGTCGCCGCCATCGTCGCCGCGGCCGCGGTCGTGGTGGCGATCGCCGCGTATCGCGGTGCGGCCGGCCGCGGCAGCCTGCGCGACCGTATCGTGTTGTCCACGCTGCGGGTTGCGGTCGTTCTGCTGGTGCTGTTCTGCCTCTTCCGTCCGGTGCTCACCGTCAAGGCGGCCGTCCCGCAGCAGAATTTTCTCGCCGTTTTGGTCGACGATTCCCGCAGCATGCAGATTGCCGACTGGGGCACCGAACAGCGCGGGACGTTCGTGCGCCAGACCTTCGGATCGAAAGATGCCGCGCTGATGAAGGCGCTGTCGGAGCGTTTTGTCCTCCGCACGTTCCGTTTTTCATCATCGTCGGCCCGGCTGTCCGCGCCGGAAGAGCTGACGTTCGCCGGCGCGCAAACGAAGCTTGGCGCGGCGCTCGATGGCGCACGGCAGGAGCTGGCCGGATTGCCGCTTGCCGGGATGGTGCTCGTCAGCGACGGCGCCGACACGACCGATGTCTCTCTCAACGACGCGCTGCTGGGACTGAAGGCGGCGGCGGTGCCGGTGTTCACCGTGGGTGTCGGACGCGATCGGCTGTCGCGCGACGTGCAGATCGACCGCGTCTCGACCCCGAGAACCGCGCTCAAGGGCACGTCGCTCGTGATCGATGCGGTCGTCACCCAGACCGGATATGCCGGGGAGACGGTGTCGCTCGATGTCGAGGACGAGGGCCGGATCGTGGGCTCGCAGGAGGTGAAGCTGGCTGCCGATGGCGAGCCGGCGGCGGTACGGGTGCGGTTCACGGCGTCCGACTCGGGGGCGCGGCTGTTTCGCTTCCGGATCGCTCCGCGCCAGGGCGAGCTGGTCACGCAGAACAACACGCGCGAGGCGCTCATCGAGGTGTCGGATCGCCGCGAAAAGATCCTCTATTATGAAGGGGAGCCGCGCCCCGAAATGAAGTTCATCAGGCGCGCGGTGGAAGACGACAAGAACGTCGATCTGATCACGCTGCAGCGCACCGCGGACAACAAGTACATGCGGTTCCTGCAGGACGAGAACCCGGAAGCGCTCCTGGCCGGCTTTCCGAAGACCCGCGAGGAGCTCTTTGCGTATCGCGGCCTGATCCTCGGCAGCATCGAGGCGGGAGCGTTCACCGGCGATCAGTTGCGCATGATCGCGGAGTTCGTCGAGCGGCGGGGCGGCGGGCTCCTGATGCTGGGCGGACCGCGCGCGTTTGCCGAAGGCGGCTACGCCGGCACGCCGGTCGCGGATGCCCTGCCGGTCACGCTCGAGCGGATGGCGCGAGTGCCGGACATCCTCCCGGTCGCCCGCCTGCACGTCAGCCCGACGCGGGCCGGCGAGGCGCACGGCGTCACCCAGATCGCACCGACCGAAGCGGCGTCTGCGGCGCGCTGGAAGGACATGCCGATCCTGACGAGCGTCAACACGATTCGCGCGGTGAAGCCCGGCGCGACCGTGCTGCTGAGCGGCTCGGACGAGAAGCGGCGCGACCAGGTGGTGCTCGCCTCCCAGCGATACGGCCGCGGCAAGGCGCTGGCGTTTCCGGTCCAGGACTCCTGGCACTGGCAGA
>JBDTSX010000330.1:0-6194 GCA_039930925.1 Acidobacteriota bacterium
CCGGCAGCAGCCGCCGCTCGAAGAAGTCGATCAACTCCTCGCTGGTTTCAATCAGGCAGTCGGGCTCCGGCTCGATGTCGAGATGCAGGAACCTCCCGGTGTCGCGCCGCAGCTGCACCATCGCGGCGGCGACCCGCACGAGGTTGCGGACGAAGAGGTCCCAGGGCTCCGCCGGCGCATCTTTCACCCAGGGCTTGTACGACAGCGGGGCGGTCGAGACCCCGCCGTCGATCCCGGCGGGCAGCAGGCGTCCAAGGATCGTGACGAGGTCCAGCGTGTAGCGGACCCGCGCCTCGTCCCGCCAGTCCGGCGCGTAGACATCGGCCTTGACGACGGTGCGGTGGAAGGAGCCGTGCGGGAAGCCGTTGATGAGCGCGACGTAGAGCCCTTCGGCGTCGAGGAAGGCGCGGAACTCCGCCAGGCGGTCGCCCTCGAGAAGCTCACGCGCGTCGCGGGCGGAGAGCCGCAGCCCGAGGCCGAACGGCGCGGCGGGGGAGAGTCGGGTCTTGAGGCTGGGGGCGAAGCGCCGCAGGTTGGCGTCGACCTCGGCCCACCCGTCGCCCGGGTGGATGTTGGTGCAATACGTCAGGTGAAAGAAGCCGTCGTCGCCAAGTTGCACGGGCGTCGTTCCTTCGTCACCCGACCCGGGCCGGGGTGGGTTCCGGCGCGGCGGCCGGGATCTTGAACTTGGGGGACTGGCTGAGGAAGCGCACCGGGTTGTGGAAGACCACCTGCTCGATGAGCGCTTCGGGGTGACGGCGCCGGCGCATCTCCATCGCGAAGCGGGGGACGGCAATCGGGTCGCTCGGCCCCCAGTCACAGGCGCCGGCGACGCAGATGCGATCGGGGCCGTACTTCTCGATGATGTCCACCGCACGCTGCGGCGAGATCTTGGTCTGCGGATAGAGGGTCAGCCCGGCCCAGAACCCGTGCTCCAGGATCATCTCGACGGTGTGTTCTTCGGCATGATCGACCATCACGCGGCCCGGCTCGATCTCGCGGTAGCGGCGGAGCACGTCAACCGAGATGTGCGTCCCCTTGTACTTGTCCTCGAGGTGCGGCGTGTGGATCAGGATCAGCTGATGGTGGGCGATGGCGAGCTCGACCTGTTCGGTGTAGGTATCGATCTCGTTGCGCGTGACGCGGTTCAAGCCGATCTCGCCGATGCCGAGGACGGTCGGGTGATCGAGGAATTTCGGGATGCGATCGAGGACGTCTCGCGAGAGCACCCGGTCGTCGGATTCCTTCGGGTTGACGGCGAGCCAGGCATAGTGCTGGATGCCGTATTGCGCGGCGCGCCGGGGCTCGAAATCGGTCAGCTGCCGGAAGTAGTCTTCGACGCTGTCGCCGCAGCTGCGATCCCATCCGGCCCAGAAGGCCGGCTCGGTGACCGCGACGCAGCCGGTGAGCGCCATCTGCTGATAGTCGTCGGTGGTGCGCGAGACCATGTGCGCGTGGTGGTCGATGTACTTCACGAGCGCTCCTCCGTGTTCCCTCGATCGTACGCGCCGAGCGCGCTCTTGCGATCCAGCCGATCGAGCGGCGTGGTGGATGGGTCACTCAGCAGGAGCTGGATCCGGGTCAGCCGATCGCCGGTACCGCCGAGCGCGTCGAGGGCTTCGCGGAACGCCTTCATCCGGAAGTCGGTGGCGGCCCAGGCGGGATCGGTGCGATCGAGCCGATCGAGAAAGGCGGCCATTTCGAGGAGCCGGGTGCGGTTCTCGATGAAGTATTCATCGACGAGCTGCCCGGCGGTCATCGGCGACGGGCGTGGTTCGAGATTCATAAGCATGTTCCCCGCAAAACCAGTGTCAGGACGCCTTGGTCCTGGGCGTGTCCGCGCGTCCCGCCTCGATCGTCTTCAGCATCTCGATGCTGCGGATCATGACGTCGGTGCGGATCTCGTTGACGTCGAAGGGGACGCCGATGCCGCGGAGCAGCATGATCGTCAGGCGCCCGCCGAGATGCTCCTGGAATTCCGCGAGCCCCCGCAGCACGCACGAGGGGTCGGCCGGCGTGTCGAGCCGTTCGCTCAGCGCCGGACTGTATACCGACAAGCCGAGCGCCATGATCAGACCGGTGATGCGCCGCCACTCCGGTTCGGGCAGGAACCCGGCGAGATGGGCGTAGGTGCTGTCGAGTGCGATCCCGATGCCGACCGCTTCGCCGTGCCGCATCCGGTGCTGGGTCACCTGCTCGAGTTTGTGCGCGGCCCAATGGCCGAAGTCGAGCGGCCGTGACGACCCCTGTTCGAACGGGTCACCGGACGTGGCGATATGCCGGAGGTGCAGGACGGCGGAGCGGCGGATCACCTGCTCCATCGCGGCCGGATCGCGGTCGAGGAGCGCCGCGGCGTGCGCTTCGAGAAAATCGAACAGGCTGGCGTCCCTGATCAGCGCGACCTTGACCGCTTCGGTCAGTCCGCCGACCCAGTCGCGATCCGACAGGGTCGTGAGGAAGCTGAAATCGTTGACCACCGCGAACGGCGGCGCGAAGGTGCCGAGATAGTTCTTTTTCCCATAAGCGTTGACGCCGTTCTTGACCCCGACCGCTGAATCATCCTGCGCCAGCACCGTGGTGGGCACGCGGATCAGCCGCACCCCGCGATGGGCCGTGGCCGCGGCAAAGCCGGCGACGTCGAGCACCGCCCCCCCGCCGACCGCGATTAGGTACGAATGCCGGCACAGCGCACCGGCGTGGATGGCGTCGAGCACCTGCGTGACGTGATCGGGATCGTTCTTGACCTGTTCGCCGCCGGGCAGCACCAGCACCGGCGCGGCGAGCGCCATGCGGTCGTGGTGGTGCGCGACGTAACTGGTGATCGCGTCGGTCAGCCCCGGATGCGCCCGCTGGACGCCGCGATCGATCACCGCCACGACCCGTGCGGCCCCCCCCTCCGCCGCGCCCACGAGATCGCGCAACAACCGGTTGGACGCCGCGAAGAGACCGGTCGTGAAGTGCACCGGGTAGCGGAAGGTGACGTGGATCTCCTGCTCGATGACATCCATCTCAGGTTACCGAAAACAGCCGGGCGAGCCCGCCGGCGACGACGGCCGTCGCCAGCACGGCGAGGCAGTAGAGCGGACCGGCGTACGCGGCGCTGATCGCCGCGTCGACCAGCACGAGCGACAGAACCCCGGCCTTGACCGCCCGCCGGATGACGGCCGGACTCGACTCCTGGTAGACGCTCCAGAATGGCGGCCAGACCCGCCATCCGAGGAGCACCGTGAGCGCCAGCGCGGCCGGCGCCCGGGTTCCAGAGCGCATCGAGATCACCGCCAGCGCGAGCAGCACGGCCGTCAACGATACCAGAGCCAGCGCGGCGGTTCCCGCCTTTCCGCCGGACACCTCGCCACGGCTGACGATCGTCACGGCCGCAATGTATACCACCGAGAGCAGCGCCAGCGGCCAATGGTCCGAAAGCGCGGCCGGCACCGCCGCGATGCCCAGCAACAGGTTGCCGCCCCGGCACAGGCCCATGTTCACGGGACCGATCACCACCTGGTGCTTTCCCCAGACATCGTACAGCAGGACCAGCGTCGCGATCAGGAGCGCGAGTGCGGCGGCCGCTCCGTTGGCGACGCTGGCGGCCGCCACCCCGGTCGCCAGCAGGCCGGCTCCGAGAACCGCCGCCCGGGTTGCCGACACCCTCCCGCTCGGAATCGGCCGTTCGGGACGCTCCACCGCGTCGAGCCGCCGGTCGAAGAAATCGTTCAGCACCACACCGCCCCCGTACAGGCAGGCGGTGGAGACAAGCAGCCACATCAGGCCGCGTCCGTTACCGAGCCCGGCAACGGCATATCCGGCCAGGACATCCGCCAGGGCCGTCACCACATTGGCCGGCCGGAGGAGCTCGAGATACCCGCGTAACACGCCGTCCACTCCTGCGGCCGCAGGCTCGACGCCACCGCCCAGGGCTCGACTGCGAGACTGATAGCCTGCCCCGGCGCGCAACCGCACGCGCCCGGGCGCCAGCGGCTTCAGCCTGCACGCTTTCCGGGCACAGGCGGTAAGCCCTAAGAGGAATGTAGTTTACACGCAACCAGGCGGGTCGTCAGGGGGAAGCTCGGCTGGTGCCGGCGCGACAGGGTGCCGCGCCGGCTAGGCCGTCAAGGCCGATCCGAGGAGTCAGGCGATCCGGGATGAGTGTTGTGATTAGTGATTGGTGATTGTCCGCCATGCGGCCCGCGCACCTGTGGAGAACGCATGGACGACCGCCACCGCGACCGGGTCTGCTCCTCCATCCGTCTCGTCGGCGGCCGCGCGCCCGGCGGCAATGGCCCGCTGGCTTTCAAATGCCCCGTCCCGTTTGCGCTGCGTCACGCCGCCGCGCCCTTCCCGGGCCATCGCCGGCAGATCGACCTGCTCGATGAATTCGGTCACGTGCTCGAGCTCGTGCGCCAGCAGTTCGGCGAGGTCCGACGACACCGGGAGCTCGATGATCACGATCAGCGGTCCGGATTCGTACCGGCGTGCGGTCGAGCGCGCGCGCATCTGGCCGCCGAACGCGGAGGGCGCGACGGTGTCGATGATGACCTGCACCTGGCGCGCCGCCGCAATCTTCGCGCATTGCTCACGCAGCGTCCGCGACCGCGCGAGCAGATCGATAGTGACCTGCCGCAGCGGGGCGCTGACCGGCACGTTCGACGGCAGCTCGAAAGGGCCGCCGGCCGCCTGAAGCGCGGAAGACGGATCACGGGTAATCGCGTGGAGATACAGCCCCACAGCGGGCGAGGCGAGTGTGACCATGGACTTTCACTGACTCCGGAGGAACAACTGTTTTCGTGACGCACCAATGCTGGCGGAGTGGCATGACGCGGTGATGACGGCGCGGTCACGTTGGTCTGACCGGCCGGTCGCCGGCGATCGCTCCTGGCGCTCAGCAGAGCCAGCCGAGCGCCATCGCTCCCGACCCGCGAAGACTGTGCGCAAGTGCCTGCACCGGCGGCGGTTAGCCAGCCCCCAGGACCCAGTCGCCAGATCCGGTGCTCAGTCGCACAATAAACATTTTTGTTCCCGCAACGATTTCGTCGGACAACTTCGTCCATTGCCTGCCGTCGGGACCAGCCGCTCTCTCGCAGGGGAATCTACCTCCAGGTGTCGGTTCGGCGTTGACGTCTGCGCCAGCGCGGGAGAGAATTGACCCGAGACAATGGTGATGACGAACATTTTTGTCCGTATGAGGTGACGCTCTTTCATGACCACCAAGCCCGCGCTGCGCAGCACGTCAGCCGAGACGCCGTCGAACGAGCACGAGCGGCTCGCCACCCTCCTGCAGATCAGCGAGGCCCTGGCCAGCACGTTGAACGCGAAGACCGCAATCCAGGAGGTCCTCGAGACGCTGGCGCGCCGGCACGCGATCGCCCGCAGCCTGGTCGTGCTCGTGGACGACGATGGCCGGCAGCTCCACGTCGAGGCCGCGCACGGATTGAACCGGCCGTCGCATCACATTCACTACGCCATCGGCGAGGGGGTGATCGGGCAGGTGGCGCAGACCGGCAAAGCGGTGGTCGTGCCCCGGGTGAGCCGCGAACCGTCGCTGGTCTTCCGCGCCAGTGCGCGCGAGGAGCCGCCCGGCGAGGAGTCGAGCTTTGTCTGCGTGCCGATCGGGTTCGATCGGCGCGTGGTTGGCGCGCTCGGCGTCAATTTGAAGTTCCGCGCCGACCGGAACTACGACCGGTCGAAGGCCTTCTACAGTGTCGCCGCGTCGATGATCGGCCAGGCGCTCAAGGTCCAGCGGCTGGTGGCGGCGCAGCACAAGCGCCTGGTCAACGAAAACGCCCACCTCAAACAGGAGCTCCGCGAACGCTACGATTTCGCCGGGATCGTCGGCAACAGCGGACCGATGCAGCGCGTCTACGAGCAGGTGGCGCAGGTGGCCCGGACCAGCACGACGGTGCTGCTCCGCGGCGAGTCCGGCACCGGCAAGGAGCTGATCGCGCACGCCATCCACTACAACTCGGTGCGTGCCAAGAAGCCGTTCGTGAAAGTGAGCTGCGGCGCGCTGCCCGATACGCTGATCGAGTCGGAGCTCTTCGGCTACGAGAAAGGGGCGTTCACCGGCGCGGTGGCCCGGAAAAAGGGCCGCTTCGAGATGGCCGAGGGCGGCACGCTCTTCCTCGACGAGATCGGCGACGTGAATCTCGGCACGCAGGTGAAGCTGCTCCGGGTGTTGCAGGAGCGCGAGTTCGAGC
>JBDTSX010000331.1:0-6189 GCA_039930925.1 Acidobacteriota bacterium
CAGTTGAACGGCTATCTGGAGATCTCCCAGACGCCCGGCGCGCCGGTCGTGGCGAAGCGCGTCGCCGACGTGCGCATCAACACGCTGAAGCTCCGTCAGGAAGGCCTCAAGGGGCTGGCGGCGCTCCAGGATCAGATCACCCATACGGGATACAAGCTGGACCTCGGCCGCGCCCAGATCCTGTTCGGCGCGCGCCGCTACGACGAGGCGCGCGCGGCGTTCTCCGCGCTCAAAGGGATTGCCGACGGGGACGACAAGGAAGTCGTCGATCTCCGCGTCGGCGAATGCGACTTCAACCTGAAGCGGTGGGCCGCGGCACGCGGCGCGATGGAGCCGTACCTGGCGCGCGGCTCGCGGAAAGCCGAGGCGCGCTTCTTCTATCTGACCAGCCTGCGCGAGCTGGGTGCGCGCGACCAATACGTCGGGTTGACGAACGCGCTGGTCGCAGACTTCCCGGACAGCTCGTGGTCCGAGGAGGCGTTGAACAACCTGGGCAGCTATTACCTGGTGACGAGCGAGGACGAGCTCGCTTCGAGCACTTTCAAGGAGCTGTACGAAAAGTTTCCCACCGGCCAGCGCGCCGAGCGCGCCGCGTGGAAATACGGCTGGTCGCGATACCGCAGCGGCGACTACACGGAGGCGATTCGTGTGTTCGAAACCGCCGCCGGCGCATTTCCCCGTTCCGATTACCGTCCCTCGTTTCTGTATTGGGCGGCGCGCGCCCACGGCAAAGCGGGCGCCTCGGCCCAGGCGGACTCGCGACTCCGGCTGGTCTACGCCGACTACGCGAATTCGTACTACGGCCGGCTGGCCGAGCGGCAGCTGGCGCGCCGCCCGGGCGGTCCGCCGGCCGGGGATGCGGTGCGATTGGTGTCGCACCAGCCACCGGTGCCGCTGGAGGTCAAACCGATTGCCGCCGACACGGTGATTCGGCTGCTGCTCGCGAACGGCTTGTACGACGACGCGCTCGGCGAACTGCGATACGCGCAGCGGGTCTCGGGCAGCTCACCGCGCATCGATGCGACCGTCGCGTGGACGTATCACCAGAAGGGCGAGCTGCGCAGGGCGATCACCTTGATGCGGCGCGCCTATCCGCAGTTCCTCACCGCCGGGGGACACCAGCTGCTGCCGGCCGACATGCTCGAGGTCATCTTCCCGCTGACCTACTGGGATTCGATCCGCCGCCAGTCGGCGCTCTACGATCTCGATCCGTATGTGGTTGCCGCGCTGATCGCCCAGGAGTCGACCTTCGACGCGGGAGTCAGGTCGTCGGCCAATGCGTGGGGCCTGATGCAGGTGGTGCCCGCGACCGGGCGCACCCTGGCGCGATCGCTCGGCATCCGCGGGTTCACGACCTCCGCGCTGACGAACCCGGAGATCAACCTGAAGCTCGGGACGCTCTATTTTTCACGGCTCGTGCAGAAGCTCGGCGGCACGCACTACGCGCTCGCCAGCTACAACGCCGGAGAGAGCCGCGTCGTGCGCTGGCGCGCGGAGCGGCCGGGACTGGACGAGGACGAGTTCATCGACGACATCCCGTTTCCCGAAACGCAGAACTACGTGAAGCGGATTCTCGGCACCGCCGAGGATTATCGGCGGCTGTACGGCCAAGCCGGCGGGGCGCCGCGGCCCGCGCCGTCGCCGTCCACGCTCCGGACGCCGCGGTCGTCGGCACTCGTCAAGGCACCCACGAAGTCGGGATCGGCCGCGAGAAAAGTCCCGGCGAAGAAAAAAGCCCCGACGAAGAAGAAGGCTCCCGCGAAGAAAAAAGCTCCCGCCAAACCCGCGTCGCGCGCACCGCATCGCTGACGCGTTGGTCCAGAGTGACGCCGTCGCGGAGCCCCCGCCGAGGACGCCACCCGGATGGAAATCGAAGCCTACGGGAACGCCATAATCTCGTACAACGACATGTTCGCGTCGCTCGCCAGCAGCCGCAGGTACGGCATGAATGGCTGGAGCCTGGTGCGGATTTCCTCTGCGCGCGGCCCGAACATGTCCCAGTGAACCCCGATGTAGCGCACCCGGCGGCGCTGCAGGACGGCGAACGTGTCGTTCGACGGGAAGGAATCCAGGACGAAGGCCGCCTCGCGAAAATCCTGCGGAATGTGATCGCTGTAGCCATTGAGGAGCGGCATCCAGTGGGTCGTTGACCACACCATGTACTGCGCGTGCAGGGGGAACGCGACCCGCTCGCCGTAGAACGGGAACTCCGCCATCGGCGCCCTGGGCATGCGCGCGAGCGCCGCGTAACTGTTCGGCACCGGCAGCGCCCGCTCCCACGGAAACGGCAGCACGTTCAGCTCGGCGACGGCGGCGATCCCGATTGCCGCCGCGGCGACCCAGTGCTGCCGCGCAGGAAGCCGCGCGAGCCGCTTCAGCGCCAGCGATGCGAGCACGACCAGCGCGAAGGCGACGACCAGCCCGAAACGCGACGGCGCGCGAAGAAACGTAAACAGGGGAATCGCGCGGAACAGGACCGTATAGAGGATCGCCGGCGGGCCGAACGATGCCCACAGTGCCAGCGCGCCGAGGGATCCATATAACACGGCGGTCTCGCGATCCCCTCCATCCGTCCGGTTGGTGCGGGGGGCGCGCAGCCCGAGGATCAGCCCGGCGATGCCGCAGGTCAGCGCGAGCAGGCCAGGGAAAAGCACTTCACCGGTGTGCCATCCCAGCCGCCGCGCGAGCAGCAGGATCCAGTGGTGCGCGTGCGCCGGCGTCGCCAGGTAGCTGGCCGGTGTCGCCGAGTAGCGCAGGGCATCGTCGAGCGAGCGCCTGAATCCTTCGTCGCGCTGGATCTCGAGGTAGGGCAGGAAGAACGGGAGCACGCAGAGGATCGCCGTCACCGCCGCGAGCGCGATCGCGATCCAGTAGCGCGGGTCGCGCCACGCGCGGCGCATGGCCGCCAGGAGCAACACGCCGTAGCCGACCATCAGCCCGGCGAAAATTCCGTAGTACGCGCACGACAGGGCCTGGCCGGCGAGGATGAGGCCGAGCACGACGCCGCGGGCCGGAGTGGGCCGGTCGACGAGCCGGTGCAGCGCCAGCATGGCGAGCGGGATCCCGCCGGCCATCAGGAGCTGGATGTGCGCGCTGTGGGAAAAGAAGTACGGACAGAACGCGAACATGATGGCCGCGGCAAACGCGCCGACGCTGTCGCCGGTCAGGTGTCTGAGCAGCAGCCAGGTGCCGAAAAGCGTGGAGGCGAACCCGAAGAGCAGCGCCGAGTTATGGGCAGCGTAGGCGTTCCCGGTCAGCCACCACGCGGGAATCCCAACCACGCCGGCACCGATATTGGACTCCGAGAAGGCGAGCGTGTTGTGATGCGGGTAGAAGATGTTGGCCTCGAAAAGCGCGCCGGGGTGGGACACGAGCGTCCGCGCCACCCAGCCGACGTTCCAGATGCTGTACAGGCCGTCCATGGTGGTGGTGCGGCCGAGCCGGCCGAGGCCCGACGCGAGCGGCCACGTCATCAGGACGGCGAGCGCCACCGCCAGCGCGAACACGCCGATCGCGCGCCGCGCGCGCCGCGCGATGGTGTCGGCTGGTCGCTCCATGTAGAATGCCGGACATTCTAACAACAATCGACGCCCCGCCCCCTTCCATGTCCCGTCCCATTCTTGCCGGTGCGCTCGCCTGCACTGCCGTTGCCGCGTGGCTGTCGCAGGGCACGCTCGCGTCGAGCGGCGTGGACGGCGCGCGCGTGGCGCTGCTGCCGCTGTCGTTTCCGGCCGGGCTGATCGTGGTGTCGGCCGCCGGGGCGGTGCTTGCCGCGCGCCGCGCGGGGGCGTCGCTGGCGCCGCTCTGGCTGCTTGCGCTGCTCGTGCTGCCGTGGCTGCCGCCGGCGCTGCCGGCGGTGTTTCTCCTCTGGTCGGGACCGATGGCGCTGCTGGTCTGGACGGCCGTCGCGCTGTCGATGGGCGCGTCGCTGATACGGATTCGGTCAACCGGAGATCCGATCGACCCTGATGCGTCGCGTCGTGCGCAGCCGGACCCGGCCGGTCAGCGCCAGGCACGTGCGGCGGGACTCTTCGCCTGCGCGATCTATGCGATCGCCGCGTGGCAGGTGGCGCCGTCCGTCCCGGGCGGCGACGAACCGCACTATCTGATCATCACGCAGAGTCTGCTTCAGGATGGCGACATCCGGATTGAAAACAATCATCGCAACGGAGATTATCGGGCGTATTTCGCGGGCGACCTGGCGAAGCCCGATTACCGCCGGCGCGCACGAAACGGCGAGATCTATTCGATTCACGCGCCGGGACTACCGGCTCTCGTCGCACCCGCGTTTGCGCTGGGCGGCTATCACGGCGTCGTCGTCTTCTTGATTCTCCTGGCGTCGGCGGGAAGCGCGCTCGCATGGTGGCTTGCCTGGGTGGTCACCGGGCGGCGGGACGCGGCGTGGTTCGGGTGGGCAGCCGTCACTCTTTCCGCGAGCTCGGTGTTTCACAGCTTCACGGTGTACCCCGACGGCCCCGGCGGGGTGATTGCGCTGACTGGGGTGTGGGCGCTCCTGCGCGCCGAGGATGAGTCGCGGACCGGCGCCGAACGGATCGGGCCATGGTGGCTGCACGGCGCCGCGCTGGCATTGCTGCCGTGGGTGCACACGCGGTTCGCACTCGTGGCCGGCGGCCTCGGTGCGCTCGTGCTGCTGCGCCTGTCGACGACGCGCAACGCTCCGGGAAAGGCGGTCGCGTTCCTGGCCCTGCCGGCGATCAGCGCGATCTGCTGGATCGGCTTCTTCATCGGCATCTACGGCACACCCGATCCGTCCGCGCCGTACGCGAACGAGTCCGGGTCGGCGGCGTTCATTCCCGGCGGACTGGCGGGCCTGTTCTTCGATCAGCGGTTCGGGGTGCTGGCCTATGCGCCCGTGCTGGCCTTCGCCTTCGGAGGGCTGGTGGTGATGGTGCGGGACCGCCGCCGTCGCCGTCTTGGTCTGGAGCTGCTGTTCGTGCTGGTGCCGTACCTGCTCGCGGTCACGCATTTTGCGATGTGGTGGGGCGGCAACCCGGTCGCACCTGCCCGGTTCTTCGTGCCGATGCTGCCGATGATGGCGGTCCCGGCGGCGGCGGCGTGGGCGGCGATCCGCGGCAGAGCCACCAGGGCGAGCGCGATGGCGGCGCTGGCTGTGACCGGGTTCGCGACGTGCGCGCTGGTGTTCGTCGGCGGCGGGCGGCTCGCCTTCAACACGCGCGAGGCATACGCCGTCTGGCTCGAATGGCTGAACGGCGCCACCGACCTGGCGCTCGGCCTGCCGTCATGGTGGCGGGGCAGCGACGCGGCGCTCTTCCGCGACATCGCGATCTGGATCGTGGCGATCGCGGCGGGCTGGGGGATCCTGCGCGCGGCGGAGGGCACGCGGTGGCTTCGTGCGCGCGGGTCGCTCGCCGCGGCCACGGCCGGCGTGTACGCGATCGCGGGGATGTCGGCGGTCACGGTGGTCTGGACCTTGTCCGGCGCGGCCGGCGCGAACCGCACCCCTGCGCAGCTCGATGCGCTGCGGCGAATCAGCCGAGAGCCGCGTGTGCTGGCGTTCACGATGCCGGGTTTCCGGCGCGTCGCGGCCGCGGACGTGCCGCCGATGCTGCGGATCGAACCACTGCCCTCGACCACGCCCGGCGGCGCCGGGCCCAACGATCGGCCGCTCTATCAGATCGCGTCGATTCCGGGAGGGCAGTACCGGTTGCGTCCCGGCGGTTCGGCGGCTGCGGGCTGGTTGATGATCGGCATCGGCCGCGATCAGTTTTCTCTTCGCAGCGGGCCGCTCAGCCCAGCCCCCGAGCCGATCCTGCTCACGCTGCCGGTGGATGTCCGGGCCATCGTGGTCCGGGGGGACGAGCAGGCGCGCCGCACCGTGCGGGGACTGACGATCGAGCCGGTCTCGATCGTACCGCCGTCCGCCCGCCTGTCCGATACCTACGCCCGCCACGCCGTGCGGTATGGCGCTGCGACGGTGTTCTTCCTCGACGACCGCAGCTTTCCGGAGCCGGAGGCGTTCTGGATCGGCGGCGAGCGCAGCTCGTCGGCGGTGCTACAACCGGACGCGCCGAAAGAGGTTGCGACGCTGCTCTTCCGCAATGCGCCGGTCGACAACCGGGTGCAGATCGAGGCCGGCCAGTGGCGCGACGCGATGCAACTCGGCCCCGGGGAAGAGCGGCGGGTGCAGGTGCCGCTCGACCTCGCGCG
>JBDTSX010000332.1:0-6170 GCA_039930925.1 Acidobacteriota bacterium
TCGCCGGTCAGAAGGTCGTGTGTGCCGCCATACACACAGTCCTGGGCCAGCAGGCCAAACACCAGGGCCAGAGCTGCCGCGCCCGCGCGCGGGGTCACGGGTGCGTCACGACGGCTTTCGGCTCCCGGTAGACGTCCTTCAGGAACGTGAAGTCGGCAATCGGCGACAGCGTGACGCCGTGGATCTCCGGCTGAAAGATGGCCACGTTGGTCTTGTACCAAAGGCTGATGTACGGGACGTCCTCCGCAATCTGCTGTTGCGCCTTCGTGTACAGCCGGCCGCGCTCCACATCGTCGGCGGTCGCCCCGGCCTGCTCGATGTAGCGATCGACGTCGGCGTTGACATAGTGGACGCGGTTCAGCCCGGCGGGCGGCTGGAGCTGGGAGTGATAGACCAGCCGCAGCATGTCGGGATCGGTGACGCCGACAAACTGCAGGCTGTACATCTGGAAGTTGCCGCGGACGACATCGGCCGAGAGCGTCTGGAACTCGGACGATCGAATATCGACCGCGATCCCGACCCGGGCCAGGTCCTGCTGAATCGCCGCCGTCTGGAGCCGGTAGACTTCGGAGGTCGAGGTCTTCAAGGACAGATGAAACCGCGGCAGCGGCCCGGTTCCATCGGGATCGGGATAACCCGCGGCATCGAGCAGGCGCGCCGCTTCGGCCGTATCGTGCTTGAAGTCGAAGACGTTGGGCTCGAACGCCCACGACATCGGCGGAACGATCCCGACCGCGACCTTGGCAAAGCCGCGGCGGAGATAGCGCACGATCGCGTCGCGATCGATCGCGTAACCGATCGCCTTGCGCACCTCGACGTGGCCCAGGATCGGATCGCGCAGGTTGAGGCCGAGATACGCGTAGTCGGTCCCGAGCGCGGTCTCGAGATGAACGCGCCCTTCCTGCTGCAACTGCGAGACCACGTCGGGCGCCAGATCGTTGACGATCAGATCGACCGACCCCTTGCGCAGCTCCAGGCCGCGCATGGTGTCGTCGGGAATCACCTTCAGCACCAGACCGTCGTTACGGGGCCGTCCGCCGTAGTACTGCTCGAACGGCGTCAGGACGACGCGATCGTCGGAGACGAACTCCGCCAGACGGTACGGTCCGGTCCCGATCGGGTGCCGCGTATTCGCCGCACCCGAGCCCGCCTGCACGATGCCCATCACCAGGTTGATCGGGAAGGACGCGACCGGGCTCTTCAGCGTGAATTCAACGGTGTAGCGGTCGAGCGGCGTGACCGAAGCGAGCACTCGGTACGCGGCGGTGCGGCCGCGGAATTTTGGATCCAGAAAACTCTTGAACGTATACACCACGTCGTCCGAGCTCAACTCCCGGCCGTCATGGAAGAGCACGCCGTGCCGCAGGCGCACGATGTAGGTGCCCGGCTCCGGCTGCTCGAAGGGGGCTGCGGCAAGCTCCGGCACGACGCGCAGCCGGTCGTCGACGCGGAACAGCGGGCTGAAAATGAGCTGGTGGACTTTCTGGGACGCTTCGTCAGTACCCACGCGAGGATCAAGATTGATCGCCGAGTTCGTCATGCCGACGATGATCGCGTCACTGTCGCGCCGCGACCCACCGCACCCGGGCAGGCTGAGGGCGAGCACCAGGCCGAGCCAGAGCCGCGGCTGGCGTCGGCTCATTCCGCCGCCTCCTCCTTCAGCTCGGCGAGCAGGACCAGTGCCTGCATCGGAGTGATCTCGTTGATCGCGAGGCTCCGGAGGCGCCGATGGATCGGGTCGTCGCCGACCGCCGGCGCCTGAAACAGTCCGAGCTGTTGCTGCCGCTCCTGCGGGTTGCCGCTGAGCGATGGGCGGCCGCCGCGGGACAGCTCGTCTCGTTCGAGACCGTTCAGGATCTCCCGGGCGCGCCCGACGACGGCCGGCGGCAGACCGGCGAGGCGGGCGACCTGAATGCCGTAACTGCGATCGGATCGGCCGGGCACGACCTTGCGCAGGAACACGATGTCGTCCTTCCACTCGCGGACCACCACGTGGAAGTTCGCGACTCCGGGGATTCCGTCGGCCAGATCGGTCAGCTCGTGATAGTGCGTGGCGAAGATCGTCTTCGGCCGCGCGCGCGGGTTGGTCGCGAGGTGTTCGGCGACCGCCCACGCCAGGCTGAGCCCGTCGAAGGTAGATGTGCCGCGTCCGATCTCGTCGAGGATCACCAGGCTGCGGGAGGTCGCGCAGTGCAGGATGTTGGCGGTCTCCTGCATCTCGACCATGAACGTGGACTGGCCGCGGGCGATGTTGTCCGACGCCCCGACGCGCGCGAACAGTCGATCGACCACCGGCAGCTTGGCGGTACGGGCGGGGACGAACGATCCGGCCTGCGCCATCAGGCAGAGCAGCGCCGTCTGCCGCAGAAACGTGGACTTGCCGCCCATGTTCGGGCCGGTCAGAATGACCAGCTGGTGATTGCCCGCGTCGAGGGTGATGTCGTTGGGCACGAACGCGTCGGCGGCGTGGCGCTCGACGACGTCGCGGCGCGCATCGGTCGCGGCGAGCTCGTCCCCGCCGTGCATCAGGGGTTTGGTGTAGTTCTGGACCGACGCCGTCTCGGCGAGGGCGCACAGCACGTCGAAGGTGGCGACGCCGCGTGCGGTGTCCTGGATCCGGGGCGCTTCGGCGGCGACACGGCGGCGCAGCGCCTCGAAGATCTCGAGCTCGCGCTCGCAGATGCGCTCCTCCGCGCCGAGCACCTTCTCCTCGTAGGCCTTCAGTGCCGGGGTCACGAAGCGCTCGCCGCCAGCGATGGTCTGCTTGCGGTGATAGTCCGGCGGCACGTTGCCGAGGTTCGACTTCGAGATCTCGATGTAGTACCCGAACACCCGGTTGTAGCGGATCTTGAGGTTGTTGATGCCGGTCCGCGCCCGCTCGGCCTCCTCCATCTCCGCGATGCGCTGTTTGCCGGTGCGGCTGATGCCGCGAAGATCGTCTACTTCCGGGTCGACGCCGTCGCGTACCACGCCGCCGTCGCGCGCGACCGCCGGCGGTTCGTCGAGCAGCGTGCGATCGAGCTCGTCGCGCACATCCGCGAGATCGTCCAGCTCCGCCGCGAGACTCCGCACGAGCGGCGCCAGAAACGGTTCGAGCAGCATGCGCAGGCGCGGGACGGCGGCGATCGACTGCCGCAGCGACACGAGATCACGCGGTCCGGCGGTGCCGAGCGCGGCGCGGGCCACCAGCCGCTCGATGTCGTGGACCGATTTGAGCATCTCGCGAATCTTGGTCCGGTCGGTACTGCGAAAGGCAAACTCCTCGACACCGTCGAGACGATCCTGGATGCGCTCGAGCGCGACCAGCGGACGCAACAGCCACGATCGGATCATCCGCCCGCCCATCGGCGTGACGGTCCGATCGATTTCGTGCAGGAGCGATCCGGTGCGGCCGCCGTCGGCCGCCTCGATCACTTCGAGGTTCCGCAGCGTGGTCGGATCGATCACCATGCAGTCGGCGCCGGTCCGAAACGAAATGTCGCGAACGTGGGCGAGGTCCGCCTTCTGCGTGTCGCGCAGATACTGCACCAGCGCGCCGGCCGCGCAGGTCGCCGCCGGTCGATCGTCGAGCCCGAAACCGAGCAGGCTCTGCGTCTGCATCTGCGTCATCAGGGTGCGGCGGGCCGACTCGAACTCGAACGTCCATTGGTCCGCGGTCGTGACCCGCGTCTCCAACCGGAGCTCTTCGACCAGCGCCGTCACCTCGTCGAAGCCAGCCGGGATCACGATCTCGCGAGGGCGCAAGACCGACAGCTCGTCGGCGAGCGCCTGACGGCCGTCGGCGCCGGCGTACTCCGCCGTCGTGAACTCGCCGGTGGACAGGTCGAGCAGCGCCGCCCCGAAGCCAGGACCGGGGTGCGCGCGAGAAATGCCCATGAGAAAGGCCGGCTCACGCGCCTCCAGATACCCTGCGTCGGTGAGCGTGCCAGGGGAGACGACCCGCACCACTTCGCGGCGAACCAATCCCTTGGTCTTTTTCGGGTCCTCCATCTGTTCGCAGACCGCGACCCGGAATCCCTTCTTGACCAGCCGCGCGATATAGCCGTCGCCGGCGTGATACGGCACGCCGCACATCGGAATCGCGCCGCCGGTGGAATCCTTCGCCCGGGAGGTGAGCGTCAGCTCGAGCGCACGCGCCGCGGTCAGCGCATCCTCGTAGAACATTTCGTAGAAGTCCCCCATCCGGAAGAAGACGATCGCATCGCGGTACTGCCGCTTCGCGTCGAAATACTGCCGCATGGCCGGGGTCGCACCGGCTGGTTCGAAGGAGGCAGGAGGGGAGGCCATTCGAGGGATTGGATCGAGTATAGCGTTAAACTCTGGAGTTCCCGTGCCGCCGTCGCTCGCGGCTCAGCCCTTATAACCGATGATCGTCCTCGCCCTCGACACCACCACCCGGGCCGGTAGCGCCGCCGTCCTTCGCGACGACGTCGTGCTGGCCGAGCGAACCGGCGACCCGTCGCTGACCCATGGTGAGCGCCTGCCTCGCGAATTGATCAGCGTGCTGGGCGATGCGGCGGTTCGCATCGAAGACGTGGAGCTCTTTGCCGTCGCGGCCGGGCCGGGGTCGTTTACCGGACTTCGCGTCGGGATCGCCGCGATTCAGGGCCTCGCCATGGCGACGGGCCGCCGCGTCGTGCCGGTCTCGACACTCGACGCGCTGGCGCGCGCCGCGGTGAATGCGCATCGTCCGATTGCCGTATGGATGGATGCGCAGCGCGGCGAGGTGTTTGCCGCGCTGTACGCGCCCGGCGGACGCGAGGTGCTCGAGGCGGCGCAGTCCTCGTCCCCCGATGCCGTCCTCGACGAATGGAGCCGCAGTGTTGACCTCCGGACAGCCGTGTTTATCGGCGACGGCGCCGAGCGGTACCGCGATCGAATCGCCGTACTCGAAGGCGGCGGCCTGGATGAGCCGCGGGTGATCTCCGCGCCCGCGCTGGCCGGTGTCATTGGTCGGATCGCGGCCGGCGCGCCGGAGCTCGCCGTGCTGCCGCATGCGATTGTCCCGATCTACGTGCGCAAGTCGGACGCCGAGATCGCCCGCGCGCGACGCGCCGCTCGTGACTGACACGACCCAGATGGACGGCGTTTTCTCCTACACCATCGCGCGGCTGGCCGAAGCCGATGAGCTCGACCAGGTGGTGTCGATCGAGACGGCCTCGTTCACCAATCCGTGGACCCGCGAGATCCTCCAGCGCGAACTGCTCTACGAGGAGGTTGCGCGGGTGTATGTCGTCCGCGCCGCCGATCGGACGATCGTCGCCTTCTGCGCCTGCTGGTTCATCGTCGACGAGCTCCACATCAATACACTGGCGGTGGACGCGGCGCATCGTCGCAGGGGGATCGCGACGAGGCTGGTGGATTTCGTGCTCGAACAGGGTCGGGCGTCCGGGATGCAGCGGGCGACTCTCGATGTGCGCCGATCGAACGAGGCGGCGCTCCAGATGTACCGCCGGCTGGGGTTCGTGGTCACGGCGGTACGGAAGCACTATTACACGCGTCCGGAGGAGGATGGTCTGATTCTGTGGCGCGACGATTTGCACGCGCCGCCCGGTTGACTGGTCACGCGATTTCCCGCGATTCCGACCGCGGCGCTTAGCCCCCGCGGCGGGGCGCCAAGTCACCCCATCCTCAATCCTCACCGTAACTTGAAGGCACGTCACGCTTGTGGTACCGTTCGGACATGAATGCCCACTGCGCGTGACGGTCCTCTTTTCAAGGAGGCGGAAATGTCGAAAGACTTCGAAGAGTTGAAGCGCGAGCTGATGCAGGTCGACGACGAATACCGGCAGCTGGCCACCCAGCACCACGTCCTCGACGAACAGATTCACAACCTGACCACTCGCCATTACCTCTCCGAACCCGAACAAGTAGAAGAAGTGAGATTGAAGAAGCGCAAGCTCCATCTGAAGGATCAGATGGAGGACATTTTGCGTCGTCACACGGGGGAAAGTCCGGCGCCGCACGCGGCCCATCACTGAACTCACTGAACGCGCCGATTCCCAATCCTGTCCGCCAGGACCAGCGGCCCGGCTCGCGCGTCGCGCACGCACGCGCCCGGCCACTGGTCCCGGTGACGTTCCGGTCACGTCCGAGCACCCTCGCTTCATGAAACTCGATCGCGCTGGCTATCCATTCATCGCCGGGGCACTCGTACCCGCTGCCCTGCT